>DUHG01000075.1 GCA_013330975.1 Candidatus Bathyarchaeota archaeon | reverse complement strand
AATTTTCCGCATGCCAGAGTGAGGATTATCGTGTTTTCAGGCGCCTTCTCAACGAATTCAGTATAATAGCTTCTTCCTGGCTTTGCACCATCGCATCCTCCGACGAGTATGAATCGTTTGATGTGCCCATTCTTAACCGCTTCAATGACTTTGTCAGCTACACTCAGTACGGCGTTCCTTCCGAATCCTACAGTTACGGCTTTGCCTTCTTTGTCCTCAGTGAAGCCAGGCAATTGGAGAGCCTTCTCTATAACTTTTGAGAAATCCATGTTTTCTACGTGTGGAATTCCAGGGTAACCAACAGGACCAGAAGCGAAAATGTTTGCCTTGTAGGATTCTACCGGTCTTTGAAGACAATTGGTTGTCATTAGTATGGCTCCTGGAAATTGAGCGAATTCTCTCTGCTGGTTTTGCCATGCGGTCCCATAGTGACCGAAGAAGTGGCTGTACTTTTTCAGCTTCGGGTAACCGTGAGCAGGCAGCATTTCGCCATGAGTGTAGACATAAATCCCCTTGCCGTCACTCTGCTTCAAAATCGCTTCTAAATCAAGCAGATCATGCCCAGATACCAGGATCGATTTGCCTTTTCTAACACCTAAAGGAACCCTCGTTGGAACAGGATGACCGAAAGTCTCAGTGTTTCCTGCATCCAGCAGCTCCATCGCCCGAATGTTGATTTCCCCACATTTCATCGACAAGCTGACGAATTCATTTACGCCCAGCGATTTATCCAGCGTTGCCGCAAGTCCTTCATGAATGAAATCAAAGACGGCCTCATCTTTCTTCCCCAGGAGATACGCGTGATACGCATATGCTGCAACACCCTTTAGACCATAGGTCAATAGCCAATGAAGCGAGTGCAAGTCAGGATNNTGCTCGCGAAATGTAACTGATGATTAAATCTGGATCAAAATTCACATTAGTCAACGTCGCAAACAAAGCTTCACAAGTAAAAATGCCAACTCTTTCGTCTTTAATGCCTAGCTTCGCCGCTTCAATTTGCACCTGAGATAAACCTCTGAGCACATAAACCAGCAGATCTTGGAGTGTAGCTACTTCAGGGTTTTTTCCACAAACACCCATAGCCGTGCAACCTTTTCCTTGGAACGTTTGTTCGCATTGGAAACAAAACATTTGATCTTGACTCATTTTGCCACATCCATTATGTGAATAAATTATTAATGGGAGAAAATAGACTTTTCCCCTAACTATTTAGGGATAGTTGCTGACCTCTCACAAAATCAGAAACAGAGTGTTTGGCTCAAGCAAGCAGCCTCTCAAGAAGACAAATCCCTCTCGAAGTGATGTTCAAGCAGCCTTCTCGTTCCTCTACGTATGATCTCTGAAAGAGTTGAAGGCCTAATCCCAAGTTTCTCTGCGAGTTCAGTAGTATCGATTTTCCTAGGATAGTCAAAGAAGCCTCCTTTCAAAGCCAACCAAAATACTCGCTCTTGGTTCTCCGTCAAAACCCCTTTTCTGGGTTCGAACCTGCCCATCCGACGGACATTAACCATAAAACCAGAGTTCTCTAAAGCAGAAATAATACCTGTGTAGGCTTCAAACGTAGGCACCAGAAAGCTGTACATTATCTTGTCTTTGTCCAAGCTTTTCCCTGATACTAGAAAGGCGTCACGAGAAAGTATCTTGTTGCAGACCTCACAACCTTCGCTTTCAAACCATACAGTAGGTTTCCCCTCAGCCTTGTGTTTGGAAGTTGCCATTTTGAAGTTTTCAGGGAGTCTATTCACTTGGTCAGGGCTAAACTCGACTAGATGTCTGACAGCCCCTTTGGGGGAACTTCTGATATCAACGACCTTCAGATTTCTAAGACCAACCGAAGCCAGTTTCTTGAGCATTCTGCACTGTTTGTTTTCGACTTCGATAACGACATGATAGGGTTTGTGCCACAAATCCACCGTTTGAATCAAGCCTCATATCGCCATAACTGTAGAAGGAAGTTTCAGGAATTTATGTTGGTGGCGGAGGTCTGGTTCCCAAAACAACTATCTCATTGGTCACCAGATTGTCGCGCATTACCGTGATTGTCAGACTTTCTCTGGGCTGGGTCTTTTCTTCAAGATAGCTTGCCAAGTCATCGTTGTTCTTGACAAGGCTTCCATTCAGTGCAATGACAATATCATCAACTCGTAACTTGCCGTCTGATGGACCGCCATTGTTTACGGTGCCAATTCTCCAGCCATAAGTAACACTTGCACCGATTTCCTGCGCGACCGAATAGCTCATGTCAGTTCCTACAACTCCTAGATAGGAATGCCCTCGATAGCTACCAGTTGATATGAGTGAAGAGACCTCCCGCAGAAGAGTGTTTGAGGGGACCGCAAACCCCAATCCCTGCGAGTCGGAAACGATTGCAGTCGTTATGCCCACGACTTTGCCTAGGGCATTGAGTAGGGGTCCCCCAGAATTGCCGGGGTTGATTGGAGCACTTGTCTGAATAATGTTCGCAATAGAGAATCCTCCACCAGACTCCTCCACTATGCCCCTTCCGATCGCGCTAACAATTCCAGTAGTAAGAGAGCCCACCAGCCCGTAAGGGTTTCCTATCGCGATGACCTGGTCGCCAACGCTCAAAGTGGAAGAACTTACTACGTCAATAGGTTTGAACTCGCTCGAGGGCGCATCGTCAACTGAAAGCACTGCCAAGTCCGCGTAGGCATCTGTTCCAAGAACGGTTGCTGCATACCCATTGCCATTTGAAAAAGTAACACTCAAATCATTGGCTCCAGAAACAACATGGTTGTTTGTAACTACAACCATTCTATTTGAGTAACTGTAGACGAAACCTGATCCCTGAACCTCGCCAGCGACTATCCTTCCATGGACCAACACAACGGAGTCTTTGACGCTCATGTAAATTGAGGCCAGCGCTGTCGAGTCCTGATATACAGTAATATTCTGATAGGTAACATTTTGACCCATACCAGTCAGAATAGAGAGCCGACTTTCGAGAATTGCAACATCCTCGCGCAAGTTATTAATTTGCTGGAAATTGATGTAGAAAGTCACCAAACCTCCCACAAGCANNTTCTGGCGCCTCTGCATTCGGGGAAAATGCAGTCTAGTTTTGTCAGGGCAGCTAGTGTAGCGCCATTTATCTTCGCAGTTTTCCGGGCGAGTTCAAAATTAAATGGTGCGGAGCGCCTATCTCGCCCCGTTCCTGCAGCGGTTTCGAACCAACCTTTTTTCTGGGCTTCTTCCTTCGTCATCTCCCCAGGCAGTGGACCAGCTCCAACTCTTGTCATGAAAGATTTGTAAACAATAATAACATCATCAA
>DUHG01000048.1 GCA_013330975.1 Candidatus Bathyarchaeota archaeon | reverse complement strand
GCAGATGGACGGATAACTGACTTCGGGATCTCAGCAATATTGCTGATCAAGATTTTGGAGTCGGGCGAACCTTTTCTCACTTCTGGCTGCTCAGACTGCAATCGTCCCTTTTATAATGAAAGGCCTAGTGGACCTATCTACAATTACCCCCGCCATATTAGCCGAGAAGAACTAGCCCAGATAAGAAAGGAATTAAAGTTGTAGACGTCTACGCAGTATCAGTCGGCTTCTTTTCTGCCTGCTGCAATTTGGGCTTCTGGCGCGTGATTTGCTCAACCAGACGCCAAAACTCGTCCATTGTAAGCCCCTGTTGCAAGTCTTTCATAAGCTTCTTAACTTGATAGTAGGTCATTTGAGCCTCCCCTTTGTCCAAACTTTCTTGTGGCCCCTTTATGTTTCTAAAGAGTTCATCCATTTGCCGCGGTGAAGCCCGGATACCAGCCTGCTCAACCAGTCTCTGGATTAGGGTCTGTCCGGTGTTTCTGCCGACGAAAATCTTTGTTTCTCTGCCTATTATCTCTGGAGGAAAAGGCTCAAAAAGAAGAGGTTGCGCCTGTACCTTTTCAAATTCTTCATCCACTTCGTGTGCAAATAGGTTTTCACCAATTATGGGTTTGTGGAATTGAATCGGCATGGCGAAGGCTTTTTCGGCCAGTTGTCCAAGCCTGTAGACTTTTCCAAGATCTACTCCTGTGTCGAGATTGTAGAGCAATTCAAGAGCGGTTACAACTTCTTCGAATGGCGCTATTCCAGCGCGTTCACCAAAACCTACAAGGCAGGTATGTAGGTAGCTGGCGCCTTCTTCTGCCGCTGCGAGCGTATTTGCCGTTGCCAAGCCGAAGTCATTGTGGCAGTGAACGCCGAGTCCCACTTTCTTGCTTGATTGTTCNNGGGGTCCGTGAGCCATCTTTCAATACGAAGTCAATAGTTGCACCATGTTTCTTTGCATAATCGATGCTTTCAACTGTGTTTTTCAGGATTTCGTCTTGAGTAGTTTTTAGTCTGTATTGGAGGTTTAGTTCGTTGAAAGGGGTTTCCAGTGATATGGATCTAATCCCGCATTGCAAACATGCATCTACGCTGTTCTTGCTAGGCAAGGCTGATGCTACCAGAGTTGCCTGCTGGAAGGTTTCGTTGAATATCTTTCTGCAATTTAGTTTCTCTTCGCCTGACAGGCCTGGGAAGCCTATGTTTATCACAGATATTCCAGTTTCATCCATTAGTTTTGCCAGTTTCAATTTTTCAACATAGGTCAAGAATACGGTTGGGGTCTTGATTCCTTCCCTGAAGGTTTCGTCCTGAATAAAAACGCGTTCAGGAAGGTGAGGTGGAAGATTTTTCCTGAGGCGATTATAATTGGCGATTAGACCACGGGCTTCAAGTTTCTTAAATATCGTCTTCCTCATTCAGAGACACATTCCAACAAGAGCGAAGGCAAACGCATTTTCTTATTGCCAGTTCTTATATAAAAATTGCACCAAATCAGGGGAAACGAGGTTTCTGTTTGGTTCAGCCCCAAGGGCAGCCCTCAATTGAGAGAAGTCTTGGGGCAAACTGGTTTTGCACAAATCTTAAGTGCATAAGCAGCGAATCAAAGAGCAAGGAAAGATATGCTCATGAGCAGCTTCAAAAGCACAATTGAAAAGATACGAGCTCTGGAAAGCGAGCGAAAAAACTTGCTGTTGGAAATCGAGGAGCTTAAACGTATGGCTGATTCAAAAGCAAAGGCGCTGGAAAGTGAAATCAATATGTTAAGAGATGAAGTGAAATCTCTTCGGCTTCTTCTAAGTGGAGAAGAAACAGAAACGGATACNNCGGAGAGTTTTAGGTGACCGGACCGATAGGCAGTACTGTTTTTCCGTTTGCTTCGTTTAGGACTTCCGCTAGACCAAGATAGACGGCGCTTAATCCGCAGATTGTTCCTTCGATGCCAACTATAGTGTTGAAAGTAATGTCTCCGATGAGCACGGGATTGTTCAACAGATCTCTTGCAACTAGCAGGAAGAACAGAGTAGCTAAGCTAGCGAACACAAATTGAAGAGCTCGGTTCTTCTTCAAAGTCCCAAAGAACATGGCTAACGTGAACAGCCCCCACATGAAAAAGTAGGCAGCCATCGCAATGTTTGTCGGTGCTGTAAGCCCAACGAAGAAAGTTGTTTTTGGCAGAAGGATTAGTGCAACAAGCGACCACCAGAACAGCCCATAAGATGTAAAAGCAACTGTCCCAAACGTGTTGCCTTTTTTAAACTCCATGATACCAACGACTACCTGTGCCAGACCACCGTAGGCTAAGCCCATCGCCAGTATCATTGTATCCAACGGGAACAAGCCAGCATTGTGCATATTCAGCAGAACAGTTGTAAGTCCAAAGCCGAGCAGCCCCAAAGGGGCAGGGTTAGCTAATTTCTCACTCATTTTCTCACGCTTTCTTGATCTGAGACTGCCTTACTGCGTTCATATAAGCTTTTTCTGTTGACTATTTCCATTTCCAAAGGCTCCTGTTCATGGTGATTTCGGGTAGAACCAGCAGGCCAAGGGCAGAAAAGCCTATCACGTAAGCGAGGTCAGTTGGGCTTAACGCCACCAAATGGAATAGTTTTTGAGTTGGAGGAAAATAACATATCCCCAACGTCGCAATAATTGCGCCGATTTCCGCGATTACAAACCACCTGTTCTTGAATGCATCTTTTCCCATTCGCCATACACTGCGTTTCTCTGACCTACAGTTCCAAATTACGAGCAACTCGAACATAGCTGCCTGCACAAATGCAGTGGTTGTTGCTTCCGCGTATGTCAACATCCGTGCAGCCTCATCGATTACCCCATTTATCATCCACGGATGTGAAGGCCACACATAATACTCCAGAGAGAACACTGCTATCGTTCCAATCGACTGGAGTATGAAGGACAACACTATGAACCTACCCATACCATGCAATATTCCCTCAGTTGGTCTTCTAGGGGGTCTGTCCATAACGTCGACATCCGGCGGGTCAGTAGCCAATGTCATTGCAGGAGCGCCGTCGGTAGCCAAGTTTATCCACAGAATCATCGCTGGCAACAATGGCAACGGAAATAGTTCACGACCGAAGAGCCCCCCAAGAACGGCAAATAAGCCTATGACCAATAGCTCATCAAAGTTGCAGGCTATCAGAAATCTTGCGTATTTGCGAACATTGTCATAAATGACTCTGCCCTGTTCAATCGCTTTTACGATTGTGGCAAAATTGTCATCATTGAGAACCACATCAGAGGCTTCTTTGGTGACGTCTGTTCCTGTAATACCCATTGAAACACCCACATCAGCCGCTTTCACAGCGGGTGCGTCATTCACTCCGTCACCAGTCATAGCAACGATATGCCCCTTCTTCTTCCATGCATTAACGATTCTCAATTTGTGTTCAGGCGACACTCTAGCGTAAACCGCAACATTCTCAACTTCCTTCTCGAATTCCGCATCACTGATATTGTCTAGTTCAGTTCCAGTGAGCGCGATTTCGCCTTCCTCAAAAATGCCCACTTCCTTCGCTATGGCGGTAGCTGTCAGTTTATGGTCACCGGTTATCATTACGGTAATAACTCCTGCCTTCTTGCAGGTTTTGTTCGCTTGGATGGCTTCTTCTCGTGGAGGATCAATCATCCCCTGCAAACCCACAAAAACCATGCCATTCTCGATTGCCTCATCCTCAAGGTTCTCTGTGTAACTGGGAAGCTGCTTGTAGGCCATGGCTAGAACTCGAAGGGCATTGCCAGCCAATTGCTCGTTCGCTTGCAATAACTTGCTCACTTTTGCCTGCGATAGGACAACTTCCTTCCCGTTCTCGCGTATGTTTAGACATCTTTCAAGAATTGTCTCTGGTGCACCTTTAACGTAAGCTACTACGTCATTCTGCGGGGTCTTGTGCAAGGTTGTCATGAGTTTTCTCTCAGAAGTGAAAGGTATCTCACGAATGCGTGGATATGCTCCGTCTAGCTGTTCCTTTCCGAGCCCAGCTTTTTCCGCAGCTACAATCATTGCGCCTTCCGTTGGGTCGCCAAAGATTTCCCAAGATTCTTGTTCCTCTCTCATTCGAAGATCTGCATTATTGCACAAAACGCCTATTCGAAGGAGAAGCCCCGAGTCTCCGCTTGGCTCTGCAGCCTCTCCATCAAGCTTGAACTCTCCTCTCGGTTCGTAACCCACGCCAGTCACCTCAATGAACTTGTCGTCAACATACAATTGGCGCACAGTCATTTCGCCCTTGGTTATTGTCCCTGTCTTGTCTGAGCATATTACAGTAACAGCTCCCAAACCTTCGGCGGAGGAAAGCCTTCGGACAAGGGCGTTTCGTTTTGTGAATTCTCTCGCACCTAGAGCTAGCGACACTGTCACTATGGCAGGTAGACCCTCTGGAACTGCCGATATGGCAAGAGATATTGAAGACATAAACGCCTGAATAAATCCATCAGTGCTGAAAACTCCTGAAACAATGACATTGAAAACCTCAAGGGCAAGAATGAGAATGCAAACGCCAACCACAACTTTCCCTATTTTGCTGGCGAACTTGTCCAGTTTCTTCTGCAAGGGAGTCTCAACTTCCTCGGTTGTCTGAACCAACTCAGCTATCTTGCCAAATTCCGTGTTCATACCGGTGGTTGTCACAACAGCCCTTCCTCGACCATAAACCACGTGTGTCGCAGTAAACAGGGTATTGCGACGCTCAGAAATCGCTGCGTCGCTCTTGACTGGCGCCACATCCTTGTTTACGGATGCAGATTCACCAGTCAAGACAGCCTCGCTTGTCTTAAGTTCAATTGCCTCTATAATTCTCGCGTCTGCTGGAACGTGATCACCTGATTCTAGAGCCAATATGTCACCAGGCACAATTTCCTTGGCGGGGACAATCACCTCTTCTCCGTTTCGGACAACCCGTGCTTTGGGCGCAGCCAGTTTTTTCATGGCTTCTATCGCCTTTTCAGCGCGGTATTCTTGAACGAAACCCAATACGGCCACAAGAATAACGATGGCACCGATGATTATCGCGTCAGCCATGGCTTCCATAAATCCTTCAGCTGCTCCAGTGATCACGTCGTAGTACCCGATTGCCGCGGAGAAGATGACGGCTGCGATCAGAAGAAGAATAAATATATCCTTAAATTCACCAAGAAACATGCTGAGCGCAGACTTACGTTTCTTGGCAACCAGCTCGTTGTAGCCATATTTCTCCAGCCTCTGCTGAGCTTCCTGTGAAGTTAATCCTTCGTGAGTTACGTCTAGATCGTGCATGACCTCATCAAGACTCTTACTGTAGAAAGACTCAGACATTCTCGTTTACCTCAGATCCACTCGATTTCAGCTCCCATATTGTCTCAACGAAACAGTTATAACATTTTTCCTTCCAAGCACCAAATCCAACAAAACTAATAAATAGGTTAGCATAGAAGAGCTCGTCAATTCGAACAAACGCAAAAGAAAAAGGCAAGGATTTGAAAAATGACCTTTGAACCGTGGTACATAGCACCAATAGCTGCACTTATCTCAATCTTGGTTGGACTCTACTTCTATCGCTACGTTGAAAAACAAGACAGTGGAACAGAAAGAATGCGGGAAATCTCCGACGCTATCCGAACCGGAGCTCGCGCTTTCATAAAAAGAGAATACACAGTTCTGTTCAT
>DUHG01000134.1:3037-3261 GCA_013330975.1 Candidatus Bathyarchaeota archaeon | reverse complement strand
TTGCGTGTTCCAGAAGGCGACAGAAGCAGCTTTATCCGAGAAGCCATCCTCGAGAGACTTGCAAATACGCCTAAACCTGACAAACTGCTCGAACTGGAAGGAAGAATGAGCAAAATCGAAGAAGGTTTTGCCGAAATCAAGAAGTATCTGGCAGATCTTGAGTTGCTCACTTACCAGCATGGAAAAGTAAACCCTCATGCTTTTTGCATTGATGAAATCGATCA
>DUHG01000134.1:0-3027 GCA_013330975.1 Candidatus Bathyarchaeota archaeon | reverse complement strand
TAGAGGAATAACATAACAATGGTTTAAAACATAGAAAACATTGAATACTCTCATGGGGTCCGTTGCCCAGCACGGATTAAGGCGTCGAGCCCTCTCTGGAGGGTGCGCAAGCCTCCGGGCGCTTCTGCGGAAGAAAGCCGAAGAACAGGGGTTCAAATCCCCTCGGACCCGCCACGTGCAAACTTTTAAAGAATGCAGTTCAATACAAAACTGATCAGATCTTTGCGAGATGTTTTTATTGAGCAAAAATTCGTCGGAAAAAAAGGGAATAATAACACGCTTATGGCTTTCCATGATTGAAGTCTCAGATGTCACAACAGCCCTGAGATTCTACAATGGAATTCTAGAGTTGCCTATAGCCCTTGAAGCTGGAAAATTTAATCATGCCGAAGTTGGTCCAAATGAACCCTTTGCTAAGATTGGTCTTCATGGGACTGGGAAGAAAAATAGAAGAAAGAGAAGAACAGGGATAGTGTTTGAGACAAACGACATTTATTCACTTTGCAACAGGCTCAAAGACCGAGGGGTTCGCTTCACACTGGAACCTACAAAGATGCCTTGGGGCGGCATAGTTGCTGATTTTCTGGATCCTGACCACAACGAGTTAGAAGTAGTACAAGACCCCAACCATTACCAAAGGGAATATTAGAAACTAGTTTTGTCTGCCAAGACTAACATATTTGGCTCTATTCAACCCTATCCTCAGGACAGAAAGAGGAAACAGAGTGTAACCAATGCTTCCTTCTGCAATAATGAGAACTTTGCAGCCTGCCTAGGCATGTATACTCTAAAACCGTTGTTCTGCTCGATGAGCCATTTATGTCGTTACGGGGCACTTTCCACAAAGGTTTAAGAAACTGGAAGTTGCCACCTCTATAACGCAAAAGAACCTTAGGACTATTAGGATAGTANNGATACAGAGGAGGTATCAACAAATAACTTTGAAGCCACTTACACTTTTGATCTGTACTATGGACGTTTTAGGTCTATGCATACCCTGCATGTTTCTCTACCAGAAACTCTTTTCAGTTACTACGACAGAAAGGGGCATTTCTTGAGTGGAGTTGGTGATTATGCAAAATTTGCCACCCCAGAAGCTTTTGAGATAGTCGCGCAGAATATCAGATCCGTGACGAACCAAGCACCAAACAGTGATGAACAGTTTGCCAATGCCGTGTTGAGGTTGGTTCGACAGATACCCTATGTCAAGAGCTCGGTTAAATATCCTGTTGAGGCAATGGTTGAAAACTCGGGTGACTGCGATGTCCTGTCGTTACTTGCCGCATCCATTATGAAAGCGGGAGGACTAGACGTCGTTTTGTTGCATTACAAGAATCTAAATCCGAGCCACATGAACATAGGCGTCTATCTTCCGTACAAGCCTATCTACAGATCCTGGTGGACTGCACCTACAAGTTTTGAGTATAAAAACAAGACTTATTGGATGGCAGAGTGCACATCTCGAGGAGACTGGAAGGTAGGCGATAGACCTGAACTTTTGGCAAATGTCAAACCGAGTTTTATTTCCTTAGAGGGAGCGGAAAAATCATCGCCAGGGAGAATTTCGTCAAGTTTGGATAATCAGTTGATTCCTTCTTCGATTGATCTCACCGTTTCTTCAGATAACTCTATTGTCCAAAGCCAAGAGAGATTTTTGACATTTACAGGCGAAATCTCGCCAATTATCGAAAATGAAATAGTGACGGTCTACATTGGTCGAGAGGGGCTTCCTTTGGAAACATATGAATCGACAACGGACAAACTTGGAGGCTACTCTTTCTCGTGGAATTTCACGCAAGCTGGAAAATACAGTATTGTGACAAGCTGGAGCGGCAATAGTGTCTATGCTGGATCGGACAGCCAAAAACTCACAGTTTTTGCGGGGACCTATGAGCCAATCTATGATGACTACTTTAGTGAGGCCGGCGGGGCGCGAGCGAGTGCGGCGCCCTTTTTTGGCTTTTATAGTCAGAGTCCAAAGAATGTTTTAGCAAGCAATGTTTCGGGTGCTGGTGTCTTGCTTAGTGGAGAATTTATGGTTCTAAGTGGCAATGACACTGAAACAGCAATGGTTGAATTGACAATACCCAAGGTTGAGCGGGTAATGTATTTTCCTAGAACCAGGGGGATGATAAGGGTAGTCATAAGTGAGGAGCAAATAATCACCCAGCCGGTGGATAACAATCAGTTGGGTTTCATATTGAGACAAGATGGAGAAGAAGAGTATAGTGCAAGCGTCAGTGTGCTGGAAAATAAACAATTGTCACAGATATCTAGTCTCTTGCAGGAAAGCAAGGCTTCTTACATTAACGCATCGGATGTTGCTGAAAATAATAGGTGGTACAAGATCGAAGCAACACTTTCAAGAAACTGGACGAGCGCAAAAATTTTTGAGATGAACAACACCTTACTGAAAAATATTGCAGCACCAGAATCTCCCGATTCCACCCAGATGGGAATTCTTATGGGATATCCTCCCAATTCGATTCTGGCCTTCAGAAATTTGAAGGTCTCGACTCTCGACGCGTCAGTGCAGACTTCAACTCCCAAGCAAGAACAGTATCAAAGGGGCGAGTTCTCATGGCTGGGCGAAGGTGTTGCAGTCTCCGCGTTCCTGGCAATCGGCTTGGTTGCGTTTGGCTACGCCAAAAGACAACGAAAAAATATTCAGACCAAATAGGGCCAGCTGATTCAGTTGGAGCTAAGGCTTCTTACAAATTTTATGACGATAGAAGGTTGAGATACAGCGACTCTGAGTGTTTTTCCAGGGTTTTTGATATGGCTCAGCAGAGATAGGTGCTTGTATCGTTTAATGGCTGAAGACGCTATTTCTTTTACTTCGGACGCGGTGAAGTCCGCTGTCTCTATTAGAGGCAGACCTTGGGCCTGTCTCGCCTCAGCAAAAGAGCGAGGGGTGAGATTCTCTTTGATGTAGCCTTTTTGTTGGCATTCCCGATACAATCGAGTGCCAATTGAAGGCGTTGCGACAAACAGGTGCATGCCTACGTCAAAATCCACCCTCAGTCT
>DUHG01000041.1 GCA_013330975.1 Candidatus Bathyarchaeota archaeon | reverse complement strand
CCCTGCACAGCCCACAACGACGCCGCCTTTTAGAGCAACAAGCATTCTGTCATCACGCAGATAGGCAGCCACTAGAGTCACAATTTCACTCTTGCTCCCAAGCAAGTTGTTAATGAAGTCGCCGAAGGCTTCAAAAGCTATTTTGGCAGTCCTTGTTCGTTGATCTGTAGGAACACCAAAACAAATCTCGACGCTCATTGAACCGTCACATCTCTGGCATATCAGAGCAATTGCAGTTGCACATTGCACATATTTGAATAATTCGACGAGAGGAATTGATCCTGACCCTGCTACACGTGACCTCAGCAAAGCTACGCGCCAGACCCTACACTCACCCTAATAGTGACTTTGTGCAACGTGGCAAGCTTTGCCGCAAAGTGATGACTGAGATGGACCGTGAGCACCTGATTGGCAACACAGTTGCTCACCTTTGCAACGCAAATAAAGACATTCAACTCCGGCAAGCGCGGATCTTCCGCAAAGCAGGTCCTGAATACGGTCAACGCGTCGCGCAAAGCTTGGGTATACCGCTCTAGTCAACAGTTTTGCATACCCTCAGCTATGAGTGCCTCCATTTACTCTTCTCATTCTTTTGGTTTTTTCTTGAAGAGCAATTCTGGAGCAATCAGAAAGCCCGCTAAAGATAAGATGGCAACTACCGCCAAGTCGGTCAAATTCAACGTGACTGTTTGAAACAGGAATTGTAGAGCAGGAGTATAAATGACCGCCAGAGTTGATAAAACAGAGACTATTACCGCAGCGAGCAAAGCTTTGTTATTGAGAAAACCAACTCTGAAAGCATGACGACTTTCCGACCGACAATTCCAAATAACGACCAGTTCGTAGAAACAAGCTACGGCAAACACCAGCGTTCTTGCCTTTTCGGTTGATCCCTGAAAATTATATCCCCACCAGAATGCAATGATTTCTACGATCAATTGGATTAACGTTGAGGCGAGAATAAAGGCCAAGTTTCCATGCAGTACCCCTTCCTTGGGGTTACGTGGGGGTCTTTGCATAACATCATCATTTGGAGGGTCCACGCTCAACGCCATGGCTGGAGGACCATCTGTCACCAGATTTAGCCACAGAATCATAACTGGAAGAAGTGGTATTGGCAATCCGATTAATGCAAAGGAACCGATAAGAATCAATTCAGTGAAGTTAAGTGAGATGAGAAATCTGATGAACTTCCTGATGTTATCATAGATTATTCTGCCACCTCTGACCGCGTTGACTATGGTTGCGAAGTTGTCATCGGCTAGAACCATGTCCGAGGCTTCTTTTGTGACATCTGTGCCCGTAATCCCCATTGCAATGCCAATGTCTGCCTGTTTCACCGCTGGGGCATCGTTGACGCCGTCTCCAGTCATGGCGACGATATGGCCTTTCTTTTTTAAAGTCTTGACAATTCGCAGCTTATGTTCAGGGGAAACTCTGGCGTAGACTCGGATGGTTTCAACAATTCTCTCAAATTCTTCGTCACTCTTGACTTCGAGCTCTTCACCCGTGAGAGCGAGCTCAGTCTTCAAAATGCCCAGCTCTCGAGCAACAGCTACCGCGGTTAGCTTATGGTCTCCGGTAATCATCACAACCATAATTCGAGCTTTCTCACACAGCTTCACTGCCTCTTTGGCTTCTTCACGAGGGGGGTCAATCATGCCCACAAGACCCACAAAAACCAAGTCTCTCTCGAGATTCTCCTCATCGTAGCTAGGCATTTGATTAGGCAGCTCTCGATATGCCATAGCTAGAACTCTCAGTGCCTGATTTGCCATCTCTTCGTTCTTGTTGAGGAGATCGTTTCGAAGCTTCGGATTGAGTTTTTCTTTCTTTCCTTCTAACTGAATATATTTGCAGATTCCGAGAACCTTCTCGAGTGATCCCTTAATGTATGCTACTTGGCAACCATTCTGTGTTTGATGAACCGTTGTCATCAGACTTCTCTCAGAACTGAAAGGTATTTCATCAAAGCGAGGAAATTGTCTTTTCAACTCATCCATTTTCAAATTGGCTTTGGATGCGGCAACAAGCAGGGCTCCTTCGGTTGGATCCCCCAGGACTTTCGACCCATTTATCGTGGAATTATTACAGAGTGCACCTATTCTCAATGTCAGTAGAAGGTCTTCATTTTCTAGGGGAAAAATTGTTGAGTTATCCGATCTAAATTCGCCAACTGGTTCGTATCCCGTGCCAGTGACATCGATGGTTTGTTTGGCATAGCAGATTTTCCGAACGGTCATTTCGCCTTTGGTAAGTGTTCCCGTCTTGTCTGAGCAAATAACTGTGGTCGAACCTAGCGTCTCTACGGAGGCAAGTCTCCTTACCACTGCATTTCGTTTGGCCAGTTCTTTGGCTCCCAAGGCAAGAGTC
The DNA here is from genome assembly GCA_013330975.1 of Candidatus Bathyarchaeota archaeon. Classification (GTDB taxonomy): domain Archaea; phylum Thermoproteota; class Bathyarchaeia; order Bathyarchaeales; family Bathycorpusculaceae; genus UBA11855; species UBA11855 sp11852u. The sequence goes on along the minus strand of DUHG01000041.1, from coordinate 1,486 downwards.
ACTGTTACAACGGCGGGCAGTCCTTCTGGGACTGCTGACACGGCTAATGCAACTGAGGTTAAAAGTAGGTCGATATCAAGTGTTCCATTTCTGATCAGCGAGAAAACCAATATTGTTACTGCAGCTACGATTACGATGATTCCGATCTTTTTCGCAAATCTGTCAAGCTTGAGTTTGAGTGGAATTTCTTCCTTCTCGACAGTTTGTACCATTTCTGAGATTTTGCCAAACTGGGTGTTGATTCCAGTTGAAGTAACGATCGCTTTCCCTCTTCCATCAGCGACATATGTTCCGGTGAAAACCATGTTCTTCCTGTCGGAGATGGAGGTTTCTGCTGCCAGAGTTTCAGTGGTTTTGCAGACGGCGTTGGATTCGCCAGTTAGGACTGATTCATCAATACTTATGTCGATAACTTCGAGTAGTCTTCCATCAGCGGCAATTCGGTCTCCCGCTTCCAATAAGAGAATATCGCCCGGAACGAGTTCTCTCGCAGGGATCTGCTCTTCTTCTCCTTCCCGTATCACTCTTGCGTTGGGTGTCGCAAGCTTCTTTAGAGCGTCCATTGCCTTTTCGGAGCGATACTCCTGTACAAAACCGATAATAGCATTCAATATCACTATAGCTCCAATGGCAATGCCGTCAACAAAGGCTTCGATTGTTATGCGAGAATCATGTAAGACTTGAGCTTCGTAATACCCTAGCACGACTGAGATGATCAGTGCAATAATTAACATGAGAGCAAAAATATTCCTAAACTGAGACAAAAAAATCTGTAGTGCTGAAGTCTTTTTCCGCTCTCTCAGCTCGTTGTACCCAAACTCTCGCCTTTTCAGTTCAATCTTCTCAGCACTAAGACCCTTTGAGTCTGAGCCCAGCTCAAGAATGACCGCTTCGATTTTCTTAGAATGCCACTGTGGATCCAATTTGCCAACATCTTTACTCTTCAACTGTAATAAATCGTTTGCAGCATAAAAGCGAAAGTTGCAGGGGACTACATGCATCCGACTTCGAAAGGCGGCAAAACCTTGAAACTCAGAAAATAATCTACACGAAGGGGAAATACTGTATTTGTGGTGGGCTGTGAGACTTGCCCCAGCCTTAGTGGCGACATTTCCCACACAACCTCTTTTTTGTTGCTGCGAGTTTGTCTGATCTTTTTCCTGCTCCAATCTTTTGGAAAGGCTTATATCGCATCTTGGTTTGTTAATGGAACCGTAAAGTTAGTGAGCGAGGCGGTTTCTGCATGGAGTTTTGCCCAAGTTGTGGTTCTTTTCTTGCCCCAGTTAAATCCAAGGTGAAAAATGAGATTATCCTCGTGTTTGCTTGTTCGAAGTGTGGATACAAGAAACCCTTGTCGAGGGCGGTAGAACCTCTAAAAACGGTGCGGTTGGTTCAACGTGAATCCAAGCCCTCAATAACTGTCATTAGTGAAGAGGACCAGAAAATACAGACAATGCCTACGATTAAGGTGGAATGTCCTAAGTGC
>DUHG01000010.1 GCA_013330975.1 Candidatus Bathyarchaeota archaeon | reverse complement strand
AATAATTCTTACAGAGAACGACCCCGCCTTATTGGATGACATTAAAGATTTCTTGCGCAAGATAGTTCCAGGAAACCGTTCATACAATCATCCTTCCAACGCGCATGCTCACCTACGTTCCATGCTCTTTTCACCAGACAAAACAATTCCAGTAATTGACGGACATGTTGCATTCGGAACCTGGCAGTCTATTCTCTTTGTTGAAACGGATGTGTACCCCCGACAGAGAACGGTAATTGTCCAGATTATGGGAGAGTAAGCACATTTGACCTGTGACCAATATAGAGAAACAACGGCAGGATTCGAGATTCGCAAAATTGGGTTTTCAGTTCCCACTAGATATTTAGTCTAATACTGCTAATTACTCAATTGAGAAGGCTGAATTTTGATGTTTTACTAGTTAGAAATGACGTTTCGATAATTTTTCGAGAGTTGAACAGCAGTTTTTTTTGCAAATAAAGTTCGGGTCGTATGCCCAGCGCATCTGGCGACATTTTTTTTGACGCGGTTTCAGGGTTTTAGACGCTGCATGTTACATTCAGACCAAACAAAACGCGAAACAAAATGTTTACAGCCAATTCCTAAACACGTTCTTTTGATGAATATTTAAGGTTCGCAGAGTTTCGGGTAAGGATTACCTCTATTGTTCAACTCTTGCTTTCCTGTATGGTCCCCTAGATCGGAGCCTTGCCTTTTTCTTCATGTCCGCCTTGTNNGCAAATCACCCAGCGTAATTGTATCGGCTCCCTTTGAAATCATTGTTTCAATAGCTAGTTCTGCATCACCAGGCCAAATGTTAATTCCTTTTATGGCATCTGTGAGCAAAACTACTTCAAAACCTTCCGCCCTTGCATCGAGAACCGTATTCTTCACGCAGTAGTCAGTTGCTAGCCCGCCGACGAAAACACGTGATGCTTCGCTTGATCTCAGAATTTCGGACAAATCGGTACCATCAAAACCAGAAAGGCTTTCTTTTCCGGGATTTGTTCCTTTTGAAACTACTGTTGCGTTAGGGGGGATCCTGAGGTCGGGATGAAACTTTGCACCTTCGCTCTCCTTGATGCAGTGTAATGGCCAAGGTCCGCCATACTCCTTGAAGGAAATGTGATTCGTCGGATGCCAATCGCGAGTAGCAAATATCCTGTTTTTCGGTTTGAATAAATCAATATAGTCGTTTAGAATTGGAATAACCTGTTCGCCGTCAGGGACTGGAAGAGCACCCTCAGGAAGAAAATCCATCTGTACATCTATAATTAAAAGCACATCACCAAAGTCTATTGCACTACGTTCCGACAATAGATCGTCCTTCATAAATTTTAGAACTAGCTGAGGTTTCTCAGCAGTACTCCAAGAGATATCTATGAGTATAGAGATGAATAAAGTTTTTTGCTTGGTCGCGGATGAGTAAAGACTAATTAAGCTATGCCGCGATTATCAATTTCCGGTGAAAGCAATGCCCGTCTTAGCATATGTTTTGTTCAAGGTTAACTCGGGGACAGAAAGAGAAGTGGCGCAAAAACTAATCGAGTTTGGCGAAGTAAAACAAGCCGACATCATATTCGGTGAATACGACGTTGTAGCTAAAATGGTAACTCAAGACTTGGATAAGCTCGAGGAATTTGTCTCAGAAAAGATCAGGGCGGTCCCAAATGTTCTGGTGACATCCACTATGATAATCTCGAGAGAATACAAAGCTATCAACCAGATACCTGCCAAGAAATAGCAGTACTTTGCCTCCACCCCCTTGTGTGTTGGGACAGCAATAGAAAGGACCTATATCGTCACCACTTGTGGATACGCTTATCTTTATTCAAGCTTCAATAACTACAGGGTTTACAGTCATGACCCCTAACGAGCAGGCCACCAAACCAATCTCAAGTAAACAGATGCGTGTTCTCGAAATCAATGCCGAATACTACGGAATTTGCTTACTTCAACTCATGGAAAATGCGGGCCAAAATGTAGCTGCTGAGGTCCTTTCGCGCTTCCCAGAAGCAAAGCGAATCGCGATTTTCTGCGGTTTGGGAGGGAATGGAGGAGATGGCTTTGTTGCAGCGAGACATCTATGTTCAAAAGGCTACAAAGTGTCCATTATACTTGCTGGAAGAGGCGAAGAAATCAAGCACGAAGCTGCCCTCAAAAATTGGGATCCTCTTAAATGCCTAAATCAAAACCTTGAGATTAACGAAGTCACTGATTCCGCGGCCATTCCAAAAATTGAAGCAGACGTTGCCATCGATGCGCTTCTTGGAACGGGAACAACGGGTAAACTAAAACCTCTGGTAGCAGTACTTGTGGAGCATATAAACAACCTAAGGGCATTCAAGATAGCGGTAGACATCCCCACAGGAATAGATTCTGACACAGGAGAGGTCTTGGGATCTGCGGTGAATGCTGATCTTACATTAACATTTTACGCCCCCAAAGTTGGGCTCGAGCATGCAAAGAAATACGTTGGGAAAATGATCGTGAAAGATATCGGTTTGCCAAAAGAATTCGAAAACTTTGCTGGACCAGGTGATGTTATTTCTGTGATCAAGAACCGGGAATTATCCTCACATAAGGGAGATTTTGGACAGCTATTGGTCATAGGTGGCAGCGAAGTCTATTCTGGTGCCCCATCGCTTGTTTCGCTAGCAGCCTTGCGCACAGGTGTGGACATTGTCTACACGGCGGCTCCTGAAAAAACTGCACAGGCAATATCCTCGCTATCACCTGACTTAATCACAGTTAAACTCGACGGAAAGCATCTCAAGCCACGTAACTTGGATGAACTTCAGCCATACATCGAAAAAGCAGATGCTGTAGCTCTGGGTCCAGGTGTTGGCTTAAACCCTGAGACTAACGAATTTGTCAAGTTATGTATAGACGCCATTGAAAAAGCGGGGAAACCCTTCCTTCTGGATGCTGATGGATTAAAAGCCTTCGCAGGATTCAAGCGACCGCTGCAAGTTCCATTTGTCCTGACCCCGCATGCAGGCGAATACGCAAAGCTTACCCAGTCAAATCCACCTTTCAACTTGAAAGAAAGATTGACAGCTGTACAAAAGACCGCAACAGAACTTAATGGAGTTGTCCTCCTCAAAGGTCCAATTGATCTAATCTGTGAAGAGGATCGTGCAAAATTCAATTTCACTGGCAATCCAGGAATGACCGTTGGGGGCACAGGCGATGTATTGTCAGGGATTGTGAGCGCACTGCTAGCCCAGAAGACAAACGCGTTTGAGGCTGCCGTTGCAGGAGCTTTTGTCAATGGCGCAGCAGGAGACTTTGTAAATGCCGAAATCGGTCACCACATGCTCGCGAGTGATCTTTTAGAGTGGATTCCACATGTTTTTAAGGATCCAATGAGTCACGTCAAGGTGCGGAAAACCTGTGGAATCTTCGCCTAAGATAGTTATCTACCACGCAAATCAATGTGATCCCAAACGATGCACGGGTCTAAAGCTTAAACGCCTTGGCATTGCCAGGACCGTTACCAGGACGCGGTATCTCCCAAAACGAGCATTGGTGCTTAATCCCTTCTCAGAAATTGCTCTCTCTCCAGCTGATAGGCAACGGCTGGCACACTTTGGCGTCGTCGCCTTGGATTGCAGTTGGGAGCATGTGCAAAGAGTTATTTCAAAACATGTTCGGGGAACTTCGCGTTGTCTCCCCGTTCTAATCGCGGGTAATCCAGTCAATTTTGGGAAGGCTACCAAGCTCACGACCGCCGAGGCCATAGCTGCAGCATTGTATATTGCAGGGTTCAGAGAGGAAGCAGTAAGGGTTCTTTCTGTCTTCACATGGGGGCACACTTTTTTCCAGCTGAACAATGATTTGCTAGAAGCATACGCCAAGGCCAAGGATAGCACAGAAATTGTGACTGTGCAGCAAAGGTTTATTTCGGGAAGTTAGGGCTCAAAAGACGAATTTAGCGTGTGTCGTTGATGCTTTCGTATACCGTCCCTCTCTGACACCATATTTATTAGAAGAACAAATCAACCTTCTTTATTCAGCGCTTTAAGAAAGGAGAGAACAGCCCCGGGTCAACCAGCAAGTCGCCGTACAATCCAAGGAGAAATGGACTGAGGAATGGCTCTAGTAACTGATTTTTACGGTTTCCTAATATCGGTTGTTTTCATTTCTCTCTCAGGCGTTCTGTTACCCGGTCCACTCTTCGCCATTACGTTGAAGAAAGCGGCTAAGCAACCATTCGCAGGAGCTTTAATAGCGCTCGGACATGGAATGGTCGAATTTCCTCTCATGTTCCTCATCTACTTTGGACTGAGTCAGGTTACAGTAATACCCCCCGCAGTGGAAATTACAATTGGTTTAGCAGGGGGCTTGGTTATGATTTTCATGGGAGTTCAGACTTTTAGGAACAGAACTGAGAGCGAGGCAGGACTTGAAGGCTCCACACAAGACTCAATAATAGGAGGAATTTGGACCACAGCCGCCAATCCAGGGTTCATTCTCTGGTGGGTCACTGTCGGTACAGCTTTGATTATGACCGCAAGGCAATTCTACGGAATTTGGGGTTTCTCAGTGTTCGCTGGAGTACATTGGCTCTGTGACTTCGCTTGGTATACGCTCATTGCAGTTCTAGTGTTTAAATCCGTGCGCTTCTGGAGCAGCAAGGTGCACAAAGCTATAACGCTTTTCTGCGTTGGAATACTTCTGGTTTTTGGAATTCTTTTCATGGTTTCAGCAATAAACCTAGCTGTGAAAACAATCTTCTGAGAATGAAAAAATGAAAACTAGAGAATTCAAAGTTGGCTCAACGATTCTTCGAATACTCAAAGGGGACATAACAGATATGGAGACAGATGCAATAGTCAATGCCGCAAACTCGTCGTTATTGGGTGGAGGAGGAGTAGACGGAACCATACACAGAAGGGGGGGACCGAAAATTCTCGAAGAATGCAAGCAACTGCGAGCTGAAGAATTGCCCAATGGGCTTCCAACAGGTTTGTCTGCACTAACCACTGCAGGTAATCTTAAAGCGCAATACGTTATACATACCGTCGGCCCTATCTGGCGAGGGGGCAGCAAAAAGGAATCGCATCTCTTGGCGGAGGCTTACAAGAACTCGTTGATGTTAGCGATTTCGAAGAAACTGAAGTCAATATCGTTTCCCTCAATTAGTACAGGAGCCTACGGCTACCCAATATACGAAGCTAGCCACGTCGCGCTCAGAACAGTTAAGGAATTCCTCAACTGCACGGAAGGTCTTGATGAAGTTTTTTTTGTTCTTTTTTCCGACCGGGATCTGAACATTTACCTTTCTTCTGCGGAGGAAATCTTCAATATTAACCGCGTTCCCAGACACTAATCTTCAAAATATCCGCCAATTTACAATCCGATTTTTAGGAAAAAGAATTTTGAGCAAAACTAATACGTACAAACAGGCAAACTAATGTTCGCATCTACGAGGCTTCAACGTGATAGATTTATCTGAAAAAGAGGTTAAAGGATTAACATTAAGCGTTTACTTGTATGTTGTCAAGAAAAACAAACCAGTTGGACCAAGAGATATAATGAAGGGGATAAATCTCAGCAGTCCGAGCGTGGCTTATAGACATTTGGAAAAACTTGAAGCTGCTGGACTTTTGAAGAAAAACAATTACGGCGAATATGTTCCAATAGCGAAAGCCCATGTGAAAGGATATGTTTGGATTGGGAGATATATTGTACCGAAACTAATTGTGTACTCCACCGTGTTTTTAGGCATATTGCTCGTCGAGCTCTTGGTTCTTGCGGTGCACTATGCCGTAGAGGATTTTAGTTTCATGGTATTCTTTGTTCTCCTAACCCTAATAACTGGATCAGCAATGCTTCTTTTTGCAGTTGAGGGCTTCCTACAGAGAAGGCGAAATAAACAGGCATAGTTCAAGTGAGTAATTTCCTTCCAAGTTTTTGGCTTGATTTTGAGTTGACCCTAAATTTCTGCTGCTTCGCTCAATTCTTTGGTTTTAGGCAATTAAGCTACCGAAAGGTTTAGGAAGAACAAAGAGGCTAAAGGCGCCATCCATAGCCTAGAGAGAATAAGACTCTTCTTTCCTTGATTTACCTTAGATCTTACTTTTCGAGCACTATTTCGATTGTTGAAACCATCCGTGCTCTCGTTTCGCCTTGCCTTGGGGGCATCTCTTCTGTTCCTATTGCAATTTTGCGTATCTTTAAATCTTTTAGGAAGCGTCGTCTGGTAATTTCAGCGGCGTCAACGGCAACTGTTATCGATTTGCCCCTGGCCTTCAAGGTAATTCCTTTAGCAGTACTAGAGGATAGACCTGTTATTATCGCTAGGACATAATCCATCGGCATCTTATTTCCAATGAAGACAACCCCTGATTTTTCCGGCGCTTTCGTGTTTCCGCCTCTGACAGCGTTTGCTGGGATTGCATTCTTTATGTGGTCGGGCTCCTCCGTAGGGGTTTCACGTTTTGTTGAAACAGTTTCTTCCTTGCAGGTTGTGTCTTCAATTTCTGCGGTGCAACTGTCTTTGATTGCCTGTATTCCTTTTAGACAGCCCTCTTTGCTCTTATATCCCTCGCTTGCTGCGATTATTTCCCCGTTCCTGGCATTTAGGTGAAATCTGTATCCGCGTTCTTTGTCGTAGAAAATTTGGTATTTCGGGTTGGAGATTCTTTCCCCCTCTGTCGTCATATCTTCAATGTCAGCACTGCAGTTTTTTTGCATGCTCTTTACGCCATTTATGCAGCTTGCGTGTTGTTCATATGCTTCGCTAACGGCTACGATTTCATTATTTTCAGCTTGAAGGCGAAACCTAAACTTTCTTTCAACGTCTTTGTAGATGTGGTATTTTGCGGGCATAGTAATCAGACCATAGGTTGCATTGCTGCTCAAAAGGCTTTTGCTGCAGACGTGAAATTGGCTTTGCGTAAGCAAGATTATGAAGTTGCAGACCGGTCCTTGATCAATTACGAAACAATTTTCGCCAGCAGGCGCCTTTGTCACCATCGGAAAAGAGAGCAATTGGAGATTAGGAAGATGACTACTAAGGGAGAAAGATTAATAAATCAAGACAGAATGATAAAATGTCGCTACTTCCTAGCGACACAATTCGCTGAGAATGAGTTTTAATGGAGACAAAGCAAATATGATACAGAGTAACAGTGCTAGCAACCTAGCTTTGAGAGGAACGACAACAATCGGAGTCGTATGCAAAGATGGCGTAATCCTAGCGTCAGACACAAGGGTAACAATGGGTTTCTATGTTGCGCATAAACAAGGGAAAAAGGTCTACAAAATCGACGATCACATAGGAATGACAATAGCGGGTACAGTTGCAGATGCACAGCGAGTAGTAGATATACTAACTGCAAACGCTCAGCTCTACAAAATAAACATGAACCGACCAATGCCAATTAGCTCTGCCGCACGACTAGTTGCCAATCTGCTTTTTTCGGCTAGGTATATTCCACTTGCTACTCAAGTGCTCGTAGGTGGGGTAGACGAAACAGGATCACACATTTTCAATCTCGACCCCTTCGGAAGCTTGACCGAAGAAAAATCGGTTTCAACAGGTTCAGGATCGCCGATTGCCTATGGAATACTTGAAGATAAATACCGCGAGGACATGCCCGTAGTTGAAATGATTCCGATTATAGTTACAGCTGTTAACGCGGCGATGAAGCGTGATGTAGCCAGTGGCAATAGCTACAATGTTATTGTGATAGACAAAAACGGCTACCGCGAGCTTTCTGAAGAGGAGAAAAAGCTGCCTCTCGCTAAATGAGGAAGAATAATTCGTGGCGCGGACCTCAGAGAAAGACCAAATCGAGATTAGCCATTATATTCTTGAGCACATGCCTAGGGAAGCTGAGGTGACCCGAGTAGAATACGAAGGTCCAATGCTCTCGGTTTACGCCAAGAAACCAGAAATCCTTGTTAACCAAACAAGCGTAGTCGCCGAAATCGTAGGTGTAATACGCAAACGTATTGTGGTAAGATCAGATCCTTCAGTACGGCTACCTGAAGTTGAAGCAGAGAAAAT
>DUHG01000120.1 GCA_013330975.1 Candidatus Bathyarchaeota archaeon | reverse complement strand
CAGGCACGCCCTGCGTCGAAATGGTCGCAGTCATGGCGAAATACAACCCCTTCGCAGAAAAAGCAGGACTCAAGAAGATCACAGAGCAACAGCCGCTGCCAAGCGTTTTGAGGATTTCCAGTTTGTTGGCGAAACTTGGCTTCAACCTACAGCTTCTGAGTAGCGGACAATACGTACTGAAAAGGATTGAAACGCTGAAGCCTGAAGAGGTCGAACCGATCAGGCGAGCTTTCGTCGAAAATAAGCATCCGCGGTTCAAGAAGGAATTCGCGGTCAGCAGGCACCAGCCCTTCGGGAAAACAGCAGATTACGTCAGATGCATCGAAAATGCGGATTCAAAGAAAATAGCGAAGCTAGTCAAAGTCGTCGGGATGCTGCTGCAGACAAAAACCCACCTATTCTGGAAGAAAGAAAGCGCTGCTTCTTGCTGTGGCCCTGAGCGCTTTTCAGGTTTGTTTTCGCTTTTTCAAAAGCACAATAGTCACTAGCGTCAATATCGCCAATGAAGGCAAGATCGTCCACACCGTGAACTCTGGGATTACCATAAGCATACCAAATTTCAGAAGGAAAATGCCTCGGGTATAAGGGCCATGTTTTAGTTCTGCGTAGCCCGCAGCAACATAGGCTCCATCATCGGTCTCTTGGATTGAGCGACCCGTATACGAATAGTCCGGATCGTCGTCATACATCAAGTCAGCCTGCAGGTTTCCATCGGAATCCGTCTTAACCATCCATGCTCGCGCGTCTTCACCGTAGGATTCTCCTGCCATCACGTATCCCCCATCTGAGGTTTGCTGGATGCAGTAGGCTTCCTCGTCGCTTGGAGAACTTTCAGGCCATCGCGTGCAGTCGAGAGTTTTGTTCCATTGAGTGCTTCCGTTAGAATCGGTCTTGAGAAGCCAGAAATCGCAGCCGTCACTCTGACCGTAGTAGTACATTGCTCCTGTCAGTATGTATCCTCCGTCTGCGGTCTGTTGGAGAGCGAACAAACGCGAGTTTGTGTATGTCTTGTTCCATTGCTTGTTTCCGAGTGAATCAGTCTTGACCAGCAAAGCAGCGCCAACGATCGATTCAGGCGAATCAGAGTAACCGCCAAGCGCATATCCCCCATCCTTCGTCTGCCAAACAGAGTAAGCTTCTGCCCAGTTGATGCCGCTGTACGTCTTGTTCCACAGCTCTTTTCCCTCAAAATCGGTCTTTATGAGCCACATTTCAGAGCGCTCACCGGCATTGCTGGGTTGTGACACCCTACTCCCGGCAGCCACGTATCCTCCATCGCTGGTCTGTGAAACAACCCATTCGGATCCGCCCCAATAGCTCGGGTCGCCTCTGTAAGTTCTGTTCCAGAGCATGTTTCCTTCAGAGTCAGTTTTGACAAGCCACAGGCAACTGCGTAGCGAAGGCGTTTGCATGAAGCCTGCGAGTATGTATCCTCCGTCGCTGGTCTGTTGCATGGATTGGGCACATTGCGAACAATATTGTCCGTATTCGTAGGTCTTGCTCCACTGCTCAGTTCCGTTTGGATATGTCTTGACTAGCAGAAAATCAGGATAAGACCGGGGGTTTGCTTCGCCGGCAATTGCGTATCCTCCGTCTTTTGTTTGGCAAACGGAATAAGCGTCGCCTTCGCCGGCTTTGGGGTATGACTGGCTCCATTCCACCCAGGCTGCACCCGTGGCAGTAACCTTGAGAACGCCATAATCGTAAGTATTGTCCGCTATATCGGTCTCACCCGCCACAGGCACCACATGAGCTCTCAATGTGTAATTTCCCTCGGGGAGACTATCCGTCTCGCCCGTCACTGCAATCGTCGTGATGTTTCCTCTTTCAAGAGGAAGCTCTAGCGATGTGATTGAGGTTGCGTTGGCGTAGAGTGTGACGCGGAGAGTCTCGTTGTTGCCGCCCTGATTCATTAGTGTGATACTAAGGTTCATGGAATAACCAGTGGGGATCACGGGTGTCGGAGTGTTGAACTTCATTATTGCCACGTCATGCATCATTTTGACGGCTTCGCGAATCAGCTGAACGGTTTCCCAGGTCAGGTCAACTGTGGGTTGTACACCAGGAGCGCTATCCGCAAAATTGTCAAGATCCCGGAAATTGTAAACGAGACTGCTCCAGTCATCGTATCCGGTGAGTATTTCACCGGGCGGGCTTGGATAACCCCAAATTGGAAAGTCGTTTATGTTAGCCGAAACGTTTGTGTCTGTCGCCTTTCCGTTTTGGTTCCAGTCTATGGGTAGAAATGCTGAACTGATCGCGAAGTCGTTTCCCCATTTGCTACTGAATATGGTCAGTGGCGCCTGTGTCGTGACCTCTGCTCCGACGCCTGCGTTTTCGTCCAAGTTGGCTTCGTTCAGGTCTGGCAGTCTCTTTCGAGAGTAGTCCAGAGGTCTCGCAGGGTTTGGATCGTGGAACTGGAAAGCATAATTCATTACACTGAGGTAGTTGGGCTTGTAGTTGACCAAGTCGCCTCCGCCGTGTCTTAGACCCAACGTGTGCCCGAGTTCATGCATGAAGGTGCCCGCCTGCTCATCGCGGTTGCCTTTGCCGCCTGTGAAGCTTCCCAGCGAAACTATAAAATCGTTCCCTGGGCGCTCAGCCAATCCAGACGAGGTACTGCTTGTCCATGCGCCTGTTTCGTTAGTCGAGTACTGGTGGATAAAAAGGCAGTAGCGATAGACTTGTCTCATGGCTTTCAGGATGTTCGCGTCTTGACGCTGAGCTATGCCTCCGAAGTGGTCTTCTTTGATTGTTTTGAAATCGTCCCAAGCTTTGATGACATCTTGGTGTGGGATTTCTTCGTCGACCTCAACGTGAAGGGTGATGCCATCCTTGTTGTCTAGGTTCTTGACTGGAGCGTTTTTGAATGCTGTTTTCACGTCTTCTATGGCTTCTGTGTCAGGTTTGTGATTGTGAGTTCCGCTCGATCCCATGTAATCAACTTCAACAAACAGATCCTTGTGTCTCCAGTTAGCGCCAAAAGCCTGAAGATCAAGATCAATTATTCCGTCTCCATTGTAGTCCACTCCTCTCTGCTCCCACGAATCAAATAGGTCATCGCCATCAGCATCCTCTCGCGGGATTTTCAGCATGTAGAAATCGCTGGAGCCTGCACCACTAGACAATGTGTACCCCGCGACAACATAACCCATGTCCTTGTGTTGACACACACAGGTGCCGAAATCGCCCTTTGAGCCTCCGTAAGTTTGGCTCCACTGCATGTCTCCATCGGTGTAGGTTTTCACAACATAGACATCAAAGCCGCCCGCGCCGTATGAGTTCGTGTAGCCAGCAAGAACGTACCCCGTGTCATTAGCTTGAATAACCGAGTAGGCATACTCATCCTCCGTCCCCCCATAGGTCTTACTCCACTGCATATTCCCACTCGGACCAGTCTTGACGAGCCAAAAATCGACCCCGCCTGCACCAATGGAGTCAGTGCGACCGGCGCATATGTAGCCTCCATCGACGGTTTGCTGAACGCACCAAAGAAAATCATTGTTAAACTCCATACTGCTCCCATACTCTCGACTCCATTGCTTGGTGCCGTTAGACGTAGTCTTGACGAGTACACCCTGAATCTCAGCTCCATNNTAGCCTCCGTCACTAGTTGGACATACAGAATAGGCCTCGTCAGGGTCGGGAGTTCCATAGGTTTGGTTCCACTCTACGATCCCCAGAGCGTTCGTTTTGAACAACCACATATCGGTGCCGTTTACAGTCGCGCCTGCAACGACATATCCGCCATCGCTAGTCTGCCTCACAGACCAAGCAAAGTCGCTGTCTACCCCGTTGTATGTTTTGCTCCATTCTACACTCGCATTAGCGTAGGTCTTGATCAAGTAGGCATCAAAGAAGTTGGAACCCCCAAAAGAGTTCGAACAACCTGCAATTATGTAGCCTCCATCCGTGGTCTGCTGAACCGAATAGGCTCGGTCATCCTTGTCTCCTCCATAAATCTTGCTCCACTTTGAATCGCCATATTCATCGGTTCTCACGAGCCATATCTGCTCATTCTCCTGAAAACTCTCAGTATAACCCGCAACAATGAAACCCCCATCCTTAGTCGGTTGAACCGAATGAGCCTCTTCAGCATTTCCTGACCCGTACGTGTAGGTCCAGTTTCCCGGGGGAGGTGGATATGTTGAAGGGGACGGTGACCCAGCACGCGTCTCAAGAGTCTTTGAAGGTGAACCAAGCGTCAGGAGTAACAGGGAACTGGCAAGAAGGAAAAAAAGGGCGGTCGCCCTGATTCTCACAAGAATCCCGCTCAATTGTTGATAGGGAGGCGGGCGCTTATAAGATTTTGCCAGTTGTTTTAGTGGTCAAAATCCTAGTAAAGAAAACTAGGTCGCTGGACACATGTTTGCTACTGCTGCAGACAAAAATACCTTTTNNTCGGGATGCTGCTGCAGACAAAAATACCTTTTCTGGAAAAGCGATTGAAGAGCACATCTATTCGATTCTTAAACCAAGAGGTTTCAAACGCTTGAAATGTTCATCACTCGTCACAAGCGCCAAGTTATTGGCCATCGCTGAAGCAGCTATGATAAGATCCGCATCAGGCAGCAGGGTGCCCTCTTTCTTCAGTTTGCTGTAGAGGTCACAGTACGCTTCGATGGTGCTGTTGCCGATATTGATGACCGAAAAACATTCTTCCAGCAAGTGCTTAATTTTTGTTCTCTTCCTGCTTTCAATGCCTCTTAGGACTTCGATAAGCGTCAAGGGCGAGATAGCGCCCGGGCTGTGCTTTTTCTGTTTAAGCATCTCGATGACTATGCCGGTGTCAAAAAGGTTCATGAGAGAGTGAACTTCTCCCTAAACTCTTTGCTTGACTCAGCCATCGACTGTAAATCTTCGGCATTGAGAATGCTTGCGAGCTCTTCGAAAGCTTTCTTGCTTTTCAGCAGCCTTCTCTCTGTGTAGAGCTCGAGGAGAAAGTCGCCCCACTCTTTGTCGCCTTTGGCTTTTTCGAGGCGCTTCTTAACATTCACTGGAACAGATATTGTTGCGTACTTGCTCATGCATAATAACATAGCGACATAACTATATAGCCGTTATCCTCCAGCTTGCCGCCATGAGCAATCACCTCAATTCAATAGGGATTCGCGGCAAGCAGTCATCAGCCATTCGGCAAAACAGAAGACAACGTCAACTGGATACAGAATACGGATTCAGAGAAAATAGCGAAACTGGTCAAGCTTGTTGGGATGCTGCCGCGGACCAAAGCCTACCTGTTCCGCGAAGATCCGTCCGGTGGAGAAAAGATGCAAGTGAATGTCTATGGAGACATCTGCTGCCAATTAAGATTCGATTCAAGATTTGGATTATAGCTTGGAGAGTCAGAGAGAACGTACTCGCCGAGACTGTTTGCCCAGACGCTACTGTAGCCTGATGGAAGGTCAACTGTGCTTCCGTCGACGGGGTTCCTGTAGGATTGTATCCCTAGGATGCTGTTTGAGAAGTCGTTGGCGAGCTGATCCTTTATATCCTGGTCGCGTTGCCACGCCTGGAAGTTGGCGTCGCTGACGTCATTGCTCGTTTGGCTTGCGATGCTGCTTATTTGCCCGAGGCTTTGGATTTGCTGAATCTGTTGTTGAATCAGGTATTCGACGACTTGGTTGTACTTGTTGAGCCAGTTGACATCGGTTCTGGCGAAGTAGGATATGGTCTGGAACGTTTTTGATTGGGGATCGAGTTTTCCTTTTTCGGCTCGGAACGACTCGGTGTAGGTCATGTACCAGTTGATGTTCCGGTATGTTCCGTATATGGTTGGGATCGGGATGTCCTGTGTCTGAATTATGCAGTAGAGTTCTTCCTCCATGGCTACGCCGTTGAGGGTGTATTCGATCCTTATCTTGCCAGCTTCAGCGGATGTTACAACTCCAGTGGCGGGGTCTGTCCCGGTCTGGAAGCTCTTCGCAACCTGAGGCAACCTTTCTTCGCTGACTATGCGCAGGTTTTCCACGTTGCTTCGAAACTTGGGTAATGCAATCTCCTTCAGAGCGTCTATTGGTCCGAGCAGATCGTGGACCAAGGCTCCCATGTAGCGCGAGCTAGGCGGAAAGGTTTGCTGGAACAGTGGATTGTCAGAGGAGATGAATGCTTGGTTTTCGAAGAAGTGGAATTCCTCGTGTCCGTTTGGGTTCCAGGCTCTGAATTCTCCGTAAGCAGGCATGGCTGGGTTGTCGAGTGCCCATCTGATCGTGCCTTCTGCTTGCCAGTCGCTTGGGATCAGCATTGTGAAGGCTTTCGTGCCGATTCCTTGAGAATCGGTGAAACTGGCTGTCTTGTACTTCACCGTGGTGGCTTCTCCAGATGGTGGCCCGTAGGGTCCCTCTTGGGAAGGCTGAGCCTGCTGGCTGAGGAAATAGTATCCTGCGGCTATAGCTACGAGAATGACAATTACGGCGGGGATGACAATAAGCGTCTTCTTCATTTGGCTTCCCTATTCTAGAAGGGGATTTGATTTGTTTTTTAAGTCTTGTGCAGTGCCTCGGTATTCAAAATCAACCCGTCTTCCTATCGTGAAGCGCCCTGCAAATCTTGCACGCCAAGGTTATATTCGATGGATTGCTGCTGCATTCAAGTCTCCCTCCGAGGACAACAGGTCAGTTTCTCCAATGAGGAGCTTTTGTAGGTCGATGTCTAAACTAGCGACGATCTTAATTTGCTCGCTAATTCTATACAGTAAACGAAGCAATTAGCGCGCGCATTCTTCTAAATGCCAAGATTCCAATGAGATTAGCTATTGCCGCGAAACCAAGCATTAAAAGTATGTTTTGGAGAGTGCTGAAGTATCGGAGTCCGAAGAGCAGGATTCTAAGGGGAGTCTACGATGTGGCCCAAGAAAACGTAGGGTCACTTTGTTTGCTTTAGCAGTTCATCCAAGGCTTCTTTTCCAAAGAGCTCGTGGTAGATTGCCAGGGAACCAAGAAGTTTTTCGCCGAGAATTTTTTTTGTTTCCTCTATATCGCTTTCAAGCTTTTCTTGTGCAAGTTTTCCCTTGGGGGTAAGTTCATAGTACACTCGGCCAGAAGTTTCATCCTTTGTAGAAGTGATCAGCCCACTTTTTTCCATGCGTCTTAGAATGGGGTAAACTGTTCCAAAACTTATCTGGAGGTGTCCATTAGTCATTTTTTCGATTCGGCTGGTTAGTTCATATCCGTAGACGGGTCCGTCTTTCATGAGTCTGAGAAAGACAGGTTGGTACACTTTTGAGGAAAATGCTTTTAGCATATTGCTAATATCCACCGATGGTCTTTATATCGAAACGATATATTTATATGATTCTCCGAGAATTGTGTCGTTCGGATAGTATCGATTCGATACACTCTTCGACTCTTAAGATTCCGCTATCCTGGAAAACAAAAATGGAATGACAAAAACATGGCACAACAATCAGAAATTCAACTTAAACAATCTCACCAGGGTAAATTGGCTATCGAAGCACACGGACTTGTCAAGGTATTTGGCGATAATCGCGCAGTTGATGGCGTAGATTTAACCATACCGACAGGCTGCATATATGGACTGCTTGGGCCAAACGGAGCGGGTAAGACAACAATCATCAATATGCTTGCTACACTACTAAAACCAGATGGCGGGACAGCGAAAATATTCGGTCATGATGTGAATAAGGAAGCCCACATTGTCCGTCAGCTCATCAGCGTTACCGGTCAAACCGCTACCGTAGATGAAAAACTATCTGCAACTGAGAACTTGACCATTTTTGCGCTTTTACTAGGATATAGCCGATCCGAAGCTCGTAAAACGGCAAAAGAGTTGCTTGAATTGTTTGGTCTGACCAATGTAGCCAATCGAACACTCGATAAATTCTCGGGTGGCATGCGGCGTAAACTCGACCTAGCAGCTAGCCTTCTTAACCTATCGCCACTGATCTTTCTTGATGAGCCTACAACAGGACTTGATCCAGGCACAAGGATTCAGATGTGGGACATTATTAGGCAACTTGTTTCAAAGGGATGCACGATTCTTTTAACCACACAGTACCTAGATGAGGCCGACCAACTTGCCGACCGAATAGCAGTGATTGACAACGGACGCGTAGTAGCTGAAGGCACGCCTGATGAACTGAAAAAATCAGTCGGGGTTGCGGCACTGCATTTGAGGCTTGTCGATTCGGAAAGCCTTGACAAGGCAATGTCGATAACTCAAGAAATGCTGAAGGTTAAAGCATCAACACCCGAGCCCACATTAATTATCGCTCCGATGGCAAATCCAGATCGAGTAACAGACCTGCTTCTAGCTATGAAAGAGGCAAAAATCCATCTTGCTGAGCTAACTGTCCAAAAACCAACGCTCGACGAAGTTTTCCTGGCGCTTACAGGCGACAACAAACATGAGGAGAAGGTGCAACCAAATGATCAATGAAGAAATTATCCCTGCCACTAAGCGCAAACTAAAGAACCGCCCAAGTCTTCGCGTGATGCTAAGCAATACTGTGACTATGGCTTATCGCAACGTAATTTTGATTCGTCGGACGCCGCAGCAGCTGTTTGATGTTACGATTCAGCCTATTCTGTTTACAGTCCTGTTTGCGTTTCTCTTCGGAGGGGCAGTTTCTGGCAGCGTGGGCGATTACCTGCCCATAATTATCCCCGGCGTCTTGGCCCAGACGAATCTGACAGCCTGCATGGCAACGGGCGTTCAGCTTCGCGAGGATATGGATAAGGGAGTGTTTAATCGTTTTAAGTCATTCCCGATGTCCCGTATAGCTCCACTAGCCGGACCGCTACTGGCCGATGTGATCCGTTATGGCATTGCCACAATCCTGACTGTCGTTATGGGCTACCTCCTTGGTTATCGTTGGGCTAGTATCGGCGGTCTCGCAGTTGGCTGCCTTCTAGTCATTTTCGCTGCATGGGCCATCAGCTGGATATTCGCTTTGCTTGGGACCGTTGCCCACACGGCACAAACCGTGCAGGGGATCTCCATGGCCATCATGTTTCCACTGGCATTTCTGTCCGGCGCCTTCGTACCCACCAGTACTCTGCCCGATTGGCTGCAAGTTTTTGTCAACATAAACCCATTGACCTATATTGTAAACGCTACCAGACAGCTTTTCAACTACGGNNAGTTGTAGCAATATTTGCCCCCATTACCTTAGTCACTTACATGCGGAAAGCATAGAAGGAATCTGCCATGTCCAAATCGAAATCTAATCCGAAACGCGTATGAACAACATGTAACGGAACGATTGTGTTAAGATCGATAGATGATGAATAAAATAGAAGAGCAAGGTTGTTTATTGAAGCCAATTGTTTTATACTCTTCCAGAAGCGGTAACACAGAGAAGATTGCTAGAGAAATCGCTTCTGAACTCAACTGTCGATGCGAAAAAATTGATGAGACTTTCGACTCAACCATCATAGACTTGGATAATTTTGGCCTTGTTTTTCTTGGGACCGGCATCTATAGTGCGAAACCCAATGCTGAACTACTCAAAGCAGCTTTCATCGAGAACAAGCATCCGCGATTCAAGAAAGAGTTTTCAGCTGGAAGACATCAGCCGTTCGGAAAATCCTCAGAATACATTAAATCCATTGAAATAGCAGATTTGCCGAAAATAGCCAAATTGATAAAGCTAGTTGGAATGCTCCTTCAAACAAAGACCTATTTATTTTGGAAAAGACCAAAAACCAAACTAACATTGACCCAGATAAGCTTAAATCAAGCCACAAATATGGAACTACCAAAAGCGGTCGTAGTCTAGCCTGGTTTAGGACATCAGCCTGCCACGTTGACGACCCGGGTTCAAATCCCGGCGACCGCACCAAAACTCTGGATTAAACCAGTCTCTTTTTAGCAGGAAAAGTGTTCAAGAGCGGAGGCCTAAAGAGAATTAGCTATCTGCCAAATCAAATTTTTGATGAAAAAGAAGGGGCAATCACTAACGGAAATTTAAGGGTACCAAACGCAGTGAAACCACAGTGACAGCGGCGGACTAATTTTTCCCTTTCTTCCTGAGAAACAGCACGACCGCGACGACAGCCACAACAACTGCAGCCACGACGATTCCAATGATCAGCTCCATTGGCAGACCACCTATCTGGTTGTCGCCATCCCCATCGCCCGGAGGTTGGGACCCAGCAACGTTCCAGCGGTTTGTTTCCGTAAGCAGGTAGGTATAGGAAAACGTCTGACTTGGAGAGTCAACCATAACGTCTGCGAAGTAGGCATCCACCAAAATACCTGTTGACCGATCAAAATACAGCGATGTGTACCTGTAAACGTATTCCTCAAGGTCAGTCATATTGACTTCTATGTAGTTCGTTTGTCTTGCGCCCCCCGCGTACTCTCGGGATACTGTGGCGTCAATCGTGTACAGCAATTGTGACATTGGGAGAAGGTAATCTCCCGCGTTCAGGTTTGCGGCGTACAGTAATACTGAGAATTGGTTTGATGTCCCCACAGATGTAAGTTCTTCTCGAGGCACGTCCGTTCCATTGAGGAAATGTTGAACTTCTGATATGGTAACCGTGTTGCCAGTGACCGTTTTTATGGTAGCTCTCAAATATTCAGTCGTGTTTTGTTCCAACAAATATTTTGGAACGGTGTCGTTTGGATTGGTTGAATTCCAGAAATACGTCGCTGTATACTTGAATGTGTCTCCTTCTGAAACCCCTATTGTAATGGTTGGCGTTTGAGCTGAGGCTTGTGCCATTATTGCCAAGCAAAACGCGAACAAGATTATGATTGAAAGAGCCTTTTTCTTGCTTTTATGTGACATAGGTTTCTATTAGTCATCTCATCTTCTTTTTAAGGTTTTTTCAAAATCAGCTCAGTTGACAAAATCTTCAACGTAAATTACTTTAGCGGAAACAAGAGTTAATTCAGAGTTCTTGAATCTCGCATTTCAGCTTCTTTATGA
>DUHG01000114.1 GCA_013330975.1 Candidatus Bathyarchaeota archaeon | reverse complement strand
TATGCCATTTACGCAGCCTGCGTGTTGCTTGTATGCTTCGCTGACGGCTATGATTTCGCCTTTTTCGGTTTTGAGTCGGAATCTAAATTGTCCAGCTTTGTCTTGAAAGACTTCATATTTTGCGGGCATTAAAACCACTGGGAATGAATCTCGTTGCCAATGTAATATAAGGCTTTCGCTAAGCTATTTACCGATGAAAATTGAGAAATGTCAGTCGCGTAGCCTGTGAGAGGAATGCTGTGTACAGGCTTGCCTAGGTTTTTTGACCATGGGCAAAGCGTAGATCTGTCAGAGGCACAAGACATAGTGAGAAACTTGGTGTGTTTGTTTATAAACAGGTGTATTTATTAACGAAACCTCCTCATAAAAGGCTATTTAGACTCACTTTCGAGAAGGGAAGGGTCAATGCCGAAATCAAAAGCTGTCATAAATATTGAAAACGTTGTTGCTTCTGCAACCCTAAATCAGAAAGTTGACTTAAACGCTGTTGTCAAGGGTTATCCAGGTGTTGAATATCGTCCTGAGCAGTTTCCAGGGCTTGTTTTCAGGCTGAAACGGCCGAAGACGGCGACTTTGATTTTTAATTCTGGAAAGATGGTTTGCACTGGCGCGAAGTCTGAGAAAGAATCGCGCAGGGCAGTCATGAAGGTTGTCAAAGAACTGAAGCGTGGGGGAATCATAATCATTAGCAAGCCAGAAATGAAGATACAGAACATCGTGGCTTCAGCAAGCCTTGGCGGTTTAATTGATCTAGAGAAGGCTGCTTCCAATCTTGGCAAGACTATGTATGAGCCTGAGCAGTTTCCAGGCTTGATCTACCGTATGGCTGAGCCGAAAGTTGTGATTCTATTGTTTGCCAGCGGGAAGCTTGTCTGCACTGGAGCCAAGAAAGAGCAGGATGTTTATGATGCTGTTCTGAAGCTGCATGAGTTGCTGGAAGAGGAAGATCTAATCTTCTACGAGTAGTTTTGTTCTGGCTTTATTTTTTCTTGATTTGTTTTGTTATNNGCTCTTATGGATTCGGCGGCTTTTCGCAGTGTTAGGCCTGTGGTTACGAGATCGTCGACTAGTAGGACGCGTTCTCCTGAGACGAGGATGCCTTCGACTCTTCTTTTTCTTCCGTGTCTGCGTAGGCCTTTGCGGACGTAGAGGAAGGGTTTCTTTAGGTTATAGGCTATTTGTGATGCGAAGGGTATTCCTGCGATTGGGACGCCNNTGAGTTTGAAGACTCCGAATTTGATGGCGTCTATTTTTGTTAGGATTTTTGCCATTTCGGCTTTTTTTGTTCGGAGTTCGGGTTGTTTGGTCATTTGTGGATTTTACCTTCTTTTTGTGACTTGGTAAATCTTGTTATGTTCAGGAATTAAACATGCCGTGCGGGGCATCTGGGCTTTGAGGAGTTCTGCGAATTTTTTCTGTGTGTCTATAGATTTGGTGTGGTATGGTACGGCGACTTGTGGTTTGGTTAATCGCGCGATTTCGAAGCCTGTTTCTGGTGTTGCTCCTGGTGCTATGCCTACGGTGCAGAATGTGACGTCTAGTTTTTCTCTTTCTCCGATAGCGACCATTTCTGGGAAGGGTAGGCTGTCTGAGGTGTGGAAGATTTTTACGCCGTCTTCGCTTGTTATTACGAACGTGACTGGGTCTGCTGCTGGATGATTGCTTTTTTCTGCTTTGATTGTGACTTCGCCGATTTTTGTTTCGGTTCCTGGCTGGATTTCTTCTATTTTTTCTGGCAGGATGGTGTTGCGTAGGCTTCTTGTGCTGGCTGGGTCGGCTATGATTTTGCATTCGTTGTTGTTTTTGAGTGTTTCTGCGATGAGGCGTTGGTCTAGGTGGTCGTAGTGTTCGTGGCTTACTAGTATGGCGTCGACTTTTTGTAGAATTTTGGGTTTTATGTCGACTGGGTCTATCGCGAGGGTTTTTGATGGGGTTTTCAGGATAATTCCTGCGTAGTGGTTAAACCATACAAACATGACTGTGTTCTTTTCAGGCGTGTTTTCGATAGGCATGAATTGACTCCCCGTTTAGTAATATTGCAGGTCGAGTTTTTAAGGAATTGTGTTAAAGTTGAGACCTCTTGGAAAAGAATTGCAGGCTATGCCTGGGAGAGTTAGGTAGCATTCCTGCCTGGTAGACATTTTAAGCTGAGGCCAGCGGATTCTGGGTTGACAATCAAGTCAAGGATTTGAGAGACCGAGGCTGAGATTTTGTAATCATAGATAGCGTGCTTTCAAAACAAGCTTCCTAGTCCAATCTCGTATCTCATCCAAATCGCGCGTGTCGTAAATTCCTGGCTTCGTCTCCTTGAAACCCGCAGCTTCAAAACGCGTCTTCATCGACCCAAAAGCCTTCCGCGCGAATAACCCCATCTTGTTGTAGTCTATAACGCCGCCAAAGAGCCCAACGGCGATAGGCTTCAAACCATACTTAGCGGGCTTGTCCTCAAGAAACGCCTTCCTATTCTTCTCCAGCTCTTCTATCTTGCCTTCACGCTCCAACAGCGGCTTCATGGCAGAAGAAACAAAAACAGCAACCTTCTTCTGCGCAAGCTCACTCTGGTACCTCTTCAGAAAATCCTCAGTCTCACTGGTCCACCGCCCCATCTGCAAACCACCGCCTACGATGACCAGCTCAAAGTCAGAGACGCCATCAACCTTCTCTTCTTTGGCATTGACAACTTTGACGCTGAAGCCTTCTCCGCTGAGCACGTTCGCGATCTCCTTAGAAGTTCCAGCCGTAGCACCGTAGCGAGTGACGTAAACAATTAGAGTTCTCATGCTCTAAGACCCACCCTTCCATTGGAAAACACAATTATTAATCCTGTTCCACCGTTTCATTTCAAATATTTCCTCAGAAAACGACCCTGATTCTGAAGCCGCATCGCCCACGAAATCGCTTCTCCAGCAGGCTTACATCGACCTTTGACAATTGCCTCAACAACCGATTCAACAGTCAGTTTAGCATCAAAAAGCGTGTAAGCCTGACCAACAACCGGACCATAATGAGCGTCTGTTCCCGCAGTTCTAGGAAGTCTGAGTTTTTCAGCAAGCTCATTTGCTTTCCGGGTTGCACTCTTGAAGGGAAAGGCCGAGGAGTTTATGGTTTCAATAGCATCAAATTTCGCGGTCACATGCTTTCCGATGCTGCCCTTGAAAAGGGCAAAAGGGTGACAGGCGATCGCTATGCCTCCCAACTCGTGGATTCTGTCAACGGTCTCGTCTGCACTCAAGTCCCTGACCACGGGCTCTTGCACGTTTAGGCCTATTATGTGACCGTGACAACTCGAAATTTCAATCCCAGGAATTACCAAAAAATCGGCTTCTTTAGCAATTTTCAGGGCACCAGCAACACTGTTGTGATCGGTTACTGCCACAGCGTTCAGCCCTTTTCTTTTTGCGTAGAAAACAAGGTCCTTCGGAGCGATTATTGAATCATGAGAGCATGTTGTGTGAGTGTGGAGATCGGCTTTGATCTGCATTTTTCGTCAGCTTTTCACTTAATCTGAGCCAAGCGCTCTCTGACTTGGGCGAGTATCTCATCGAGTTTCTTCTCGTCCGCNNGGCTTTTTCCTTGTCTGTCTTGAGTAGGTTCCACGGTTCGTTTTCGTTCAGGTACTGATTTCCGGATCGGGCAAGACCAATTACCGTGTTGACAGCAGCTTGAAGTTTGGCTTGCTCCAGATCCTCAGCGATTGCCTCAACTTTCTCTCTGATCGCTTGAAGCATCATTTCATCTTCAGCCTCAAATTTGGATGCGGCTGGGATCACGCCGTCAAACTTTGAATCTATGAAGGT
>DUHG01000115.1 GCA_013330975.1 Candidatus Bathyarchaeota archaeon | reverse complement strand
AACAGGTAGCCGGATCCGATTGCGATTCCTATGGCTTTAGCGCGATCATATGCCTTTTTTGTGTAGTCTTGAAAGACTGCGAAGCTACTGTTGATACCGCTGCCTTCAAGGAAGTTGCGTCTGACTGATGTGCCTGAACCTTTCGGGGCGACCAGGATGACGTCGATGTTTTTTGGAGGTATAACTTCGGTTATGTTGCCGTAGACTATTGAGAAGCCGTGGCTGAAGTAGAGAGCATCGTTTTCTTTCAGGGTTTTCTTGATTGTTGGCCACATTTCCCTTTGGCCTGCATCTGTCAGTAGGAATTGCTTTATGGTCCCTTTTTTAGCGGCTTCTTCCATTGAGAAGAGGTTTTTTCCTGGGATCCACCCGTCTTTGATTGCTAGCTCGTAGTATGGTGCATGTATGCCGGTCTTTTCTTGCCCAATTATTACTTTGATGCCGTTGTCTCTCATGTTTAGAGATTGGGCTCTTCCTTGAATGCCATATCCAAGTGTGGCAACAACCTCGTTTTTCAATACCGCCTGTGCTTTCTTAACTGTAAATTCTTTTCTCATAACCACATCTTCAATTACGCCGCCAAAGTCCATTTTAACCATAACTAATGCCTCGGGTCAAGTATTTTCGGCAAACGGGTAAATAAGAATTGCTTTGCTATGGAATAGATACTTTTGTTGACTAGGTTAATCAGCAGGTTCCGCGATAGTAATTTTGGAGGGTGGCGAGTTTTGACTGAGTATCTTGTCGGAACTGGCGGATGGGCGTATTTCAGAATTCCAAATATGCCACCTCTGAAAGCATATTCAGAAGCTTTCAATTTTGTTGAGGTCAACTACACTTTCTACAATTATCCTGATATGCGAACCGTTGAACGGTGGCGNNACGCACAGGGTTGGTTTTAATCCCGTCGAGGAATCTTATGCTATCCTGAGCAGGATGATTTCCTATTGTAGATGTTTGGGTGCTCCTTATCTGGTTTGTGAGACACCGGCAAGCTACACTTTTGATAAACAAACCGTTGATGCTGCACACAGTTTTCTGTCCTCCGCAGAGTTCGAAGATATCATGCTGGTTTGGGAAGCCAGATCACCAGTAACGCCTGAGTTAGCTGGTTTGATGCGCGATTTTGACATAGTTCACAGCGTGGATCTTTCGAGGGAAGAGCCTAGCTACACGTCTGATGTGGTCTACACTCGACTGTTTGGGAAGGGAAAACATAACCGCTACCAGTTTACTGATGAGGAACTCATGGAAATTGACCGGAAAGCGCTTAAGACCGGGGCAAAAGTCGTAGCCATGTCTTATCACGGAATTAGGATGAATAGTGATGCTGCGAGATTCTTGAAATATAAGAAAAGTGGGGTTTTCCCTACAGTTACATCTTTCACGGGGGTCAATTCTGCAAAAGCTGTTCTTTCAGAGGACGCATTTTTTCCCATTTCTAAGGAGGCTCTGATTGAGGAGCAGGGGTGGAAGGTCTTTGATGCGACTCAGAATAGGCGAGTCCACTTATCTGATTTCTTGTCCAAGATTCCAGATAGGAGTTACCAGAGCTTGAATGAGGTTGTTGAAGCGCTCTGGAGGCAGAGCATTGACTGATGCGGACATTCTATTGGGCACCTCAGGCTGGAGTTATGCTGAATGGGAAGGCAACTTTTATCGTAAAGGCGAGAAGAGAAAACTTCGGGCTTACTCAAGCGTTTTCAAGACTGTTGAGATTGATTCAACTTTCTATCGAGTGCCTTCAAAGGGAACGGTATTGGGTTGGCTGAGGTATTCACCTTCGGACTTTGTTTTCGCAGCGAAAATTCCCAAGACAATTACTCATGATAAAAAGCTTGGTTTGAAAGGTGATATTAGTTCGGATCTGAAGGCTTTTCTTGAGGTCATGCGACCCCTGCAGTTGGGTGGGAAGCTTGCATGTCTTCTGGTTCAGCTTCCTCCTAGCTACGATTTCAATCCTGAGAACTTGGCGTCTTTCTTTAGGCAAGCTGATCCACTGTTTAGGTATGCAGTAGAGTTTCGTCATCTCTCTTGGATGAGGGAGGAAACCTGGCAGCTGCTGAAAGAACGAGATGTTGCTTACGTGAATGTTGATGAACCATTGTTGCCGCCTGAAGTACATATCACGACGGATCTAGCGTACTTTCGATGGCACGGGCGAGGAGAAAAGCCGTGGTTCAACTACCGTTACAGTACAGATGAATTGGATCCATGGATTCCTAAGGTTAAGGAAGCAGCAACGCAAACCAAGAGAATCTATGGCTATTTCAACAATCATTTCCATGGTTATGCTCCTGAAAACTGCCTTTACCTTACAGAGCAGCTTGGCTTACTGTCGGAGTCGCAGAAGCAGACCAGACACCAGCTGACAAAACAGTCTAAGCTTGGAGATTTCTTTTAGCCCCTTGTAAAGGGTTCTTCACTACAAAAATACCGTCCAAGCTGCGGTCTATTGGATGACCTGTAGATGGCTAGTATCTTAGTTTTTTTCCGCTGACTCTAAGTAGAGCGTGCATTATTCTGCCGTTTTTCAGTAGCCGTTGAAGGAGTTCTCCATTTTCAGTTTTCATGTAGAAACAATGATTGGACTCAACGTNNAGGAATTTGTCTTTAAGCAGGAACTCTTCAACCCAGTAGTGAAATTGCGACTCGGTTCCAACAACTTTTATCAGGTCCCATTTGGAAGCCTTGCCATTCTTTTCGTCTATACAATCAAACAGGTCAGAAGCAATCTTGGCGGGGGCTCTTCGGGGAAAAGCCATCGAGGAATCATCCT
>DUHG01000156.1 GCA_013330975.1 Candidatus Bathyarchaeota archaeon | reverse complement strand
CAACATTACTCGAAAGAACGTGATTCTGGTTGAGACTTTGGCTGGAAATAGAGAGACTTGGCTCACAGTAAAGAATGGAGAGGTTAACGCTGTCAAGGTTGATATGGGCGCGCCTGTTTGGGAGAGAAATTTGATACCTATGTTGGGTCACGGTGATTGTATTGATGAGGATTTGAAGGTTGATGGAGATAGTTTCAAGGTTACATGTCTGTCTGTGGGAAATCCTCATTGTGTCGTGTTCGTTCCTAGTGTAGATTCTTTTCCAGTTGAAATAGTGGGACCGAAGATTGAGAATCACAGTGCTTTTCCAAAGAGAACGAACGTTGAGTTTGTTCAGATTTTATCCAGTGGGGAGCTGAAAGTGCGTGTTTGGGAACGAGGGTGTGGCGAAACAGCTGCATGTGGTACGGGCGCTTGTGCTATTGTTGCTGCAGGGAGCAGGCTCAACAAAACAGGGAAAAATGTTGCAGTTCACTTGGCTGGGGGCGATCTAAATATCGAATATTCCAAGAACCTGTTTCTCAGTGGTCCAGCAGAGAAGGTCTTTGAGGGAAATCTGCCATGAAGAGGTCAATATAAGATGAGTTTCGAGTTTGCCCAGAGAGTTAACCGTCTTCCCCCATACTTGTTTGCCGAGATTGAGAAGTTGATCAATGAGAAAAAGACCCAAGGCATTGATCTCATCAGCTTGAGCATTGGTGATCCAGATCTTCCGCCACCTCAATTCCTAATCGAATCGTTCAAGAAGGAAGTGGCTGACTTGAAGAATCACAATTACTCTTTTAGTCAAGGAGAACCTGCATTTCGTCAAGCCGTTTCAGAATGGTACAAGAAACGGTTCAATGTTGACGTTAATCACAATCAAGTTGTGGCGCTCCTCGGATCAAAGGAGGGGCTCGCCAATATTGGCAGGGCTTTTGTAAACGCAGGGGACAAGGTTCTCATTCCTGATCCTTCTTATCCAGTTTACGCAAACGGAACTGCTATTTTGAATGATGGNNGTGAAGATGATGTTTCTGAACTACCCTAACAATCCAACCGCAGCTACAATTGACAAGAGTTTTCTCAAGGAAGCGGTGGATTTCGCGACGGACAACAATATAGTACTCTGCTTTGACAATGCCTACTCAGAAATTAGCTTTGACGGTTACAAACCTTCCAGTATTCTGGAAGTGGATGGTGCCATGGATGTTGCTGTAGAATTTCACTCTTGCTCAAAAACCTTCAACATGACCGGAGACAGGATAGCCTTTGCCGTGGGAAACGAGAAATTGATAAATGGTCTATCCAAAATTAAATCGCAAGTTGATTCAGGACCTCCTGTATACATTCAAAAAGTCGCGGCTAAAGCACTTCAAAGCTATTCAAATGATGAGCAACCTGAATTCTTGAAGAAGAACAATAAAATCTACGCCGAGAGAAGGGACGTCCTTGTTGACACGCTCCGGCGAATGGGTCTAAGCTGTGAGAAGCCGAAAGCCACGTTTTATGTTTGGGCGAAATGCAACTTTAGTTCGATTAAATTCGCAACTAGACTGCTTGAAGTTGGTGTGGCAGTGACTCCTGGCGTAGGTTTTGGCAGTCATGGTGAAGGCTATGTTCGGTTCTCTCTAACTCAGCCACTGCAGCGAATAATTGAAGCTTGTGAAAGAATCTCGACAGTTTCTTGGTCTGTGGATTAGTTGAAACCTTGTTTACGTTAGAAGAATAATGCTGAATAGTTAGTCTGCAGCTAGTCTACGTTTGTCATTTTTGCTAAAGCGCAGTCTGCAATTGAATGTCTTGAATTATAGGTTCGAAGTTTTTCTGGGCACGTTTCTTCTTTAGAATGGATAGTTTTGTAATTTCTTCTGTATTGACATCTGCTTTTGCTAATTCCAGTTTCTCGATGAGTTTTTTTCCCCTCTCTGATCGCACTAATGCTGTTGAGTAACCGTCTGGGCTCCCGACTGAGCCAACTGAGACGTCTGCAAGCTTGGCGGTGAAATCATCACAATACGCGCATCCGTTTTCAATCGCTTTGTTTAGGTCTCGCACACTGCATGAGCATTCTTTTCCATCGGTTTGAACGATGAATTTTCCTTTGTGAATCTGGGTTTTCTCTGCCTTGTCTAAGTCAACGCCTAGCAGTCTCTGTGTTTCTCTTTTCAGTTTTTCATAGTCGAAAGCTTCAAAACAGAACAGTCCGACTATTGTGATTTCTACAT
The DNA here is from genome assembly GCA_013330975.1 of Candidatus Bathyarchaeota archaeon. GTDB lineage: Archaea > Thermoproteota > Bathyarchaeia > Bathyarchaeales > Bathycorpusculaceae > UBA11855 > UBA11855 sp11852u. Next base: position 2,411 of record DUHG01000156.1, on the reverse strand, counting down.
CCGGAAATTCCTTGAGCAGGATTTGCTGTATCCTCCTTGCTGCTCTGACTTCGCAGGCGGTGCCAACTATAGCAATCTTTTTCTTTCCGTTGTTAATCAACTGCCCGAGCTTTGACATCATCTTGACCCTGAGGTATTTTGTACCCTTTGCATTGATAATTTCATCAATATTCTCCGCTACAATTGCCTCAGAGTTGTATCCATCTGTTCTTTTGACGACAATTGCCGAATCGAACAAACCTTTTTGCATGCCCGAAACCAGCAATGCAGTGGCAATTCCCCCATCTTGTCCGTCTATTGAACTCTTGCCTGCTAATATCTCGCTATAGATCCCAAAATTCTCGTCTTTGTTTCCTTTTAGAAATTGCTGCTCGATCTTTTCAATGTCCTTTGGCAGCGTGGGATACGTATTTATTTGTATTCTTTTTGAGTTTGTTGGGCAGACGATAGCGCATGCTCCGCAACCGATGCAATCATCAGAAAGACTGTGATATGGCGTCGTCACTTCTCGCTCCACACCCCGTTTGGCAAAATTGATAGCGTATACGCCGATTCGCTCTTCGCAAACGCGTGTGCATAGGCCGCAAAGAATACAATCTTCTTCAGCGTCTTGAATCCAGAAACGCGGCTTTTCAACACCGTATTCGGCAGCCAAATCGTGGATTTTTTTGACATTTGGGCATCGAGCCAGCAATAATTCCAGGAGCAGCTTGCGGGTTTTCAGAACTTTTTCGGACTTGGTGGAAACTTCGAGCCCGTGGTTTACAGGATAGTTGCAGGATGTTACTACTTTCTTTCTTCCTCTTGGGTCAGTTATTTCCACGGAGCATATTCGGCATGAGCCAAAAGGCGACAGAGAGCTGATGTGGCAAAGCGTGGGAATATTGATTCCAGCATTTTTTGCTGCTTCTAGAATAGCTTCTCCTTCTTTGGCTTTAACTTGCTTGTCATCTATTCTAAGTGTTACTTCTTTTGCTTCCAACTTTGTTCACAACTCCTACTTGGATTCTGTCTTTTCGCCTCTCTTTATCCACCTTTTTTCGTCTGGAATCGGCGGTGGAACTGGTTCGCCAGATATTTTTTTCACTGCTCTGAAAGCGGGGGGACAAACCTCAAAGCAAGTTCCACATTTTGTGCATTTTGTTTGGTCGATTGTGTGAATTTTACCTCTTTCTCCATCGATGGCGCTTACGGGGCAGTTCTTGTAGCATAATGTGCATGCCGCGCACTTTGCTGGGTCAATGTAGTATGCTAGTAGGTTCTTGCATACTAGTGCGGGACACCGTTTTTCTTTTATGTGCGCTTCATATTCGTCCTTAAAATAGCGAAGTGTGGTCAGCATTGGATTTGCGGATGTTTGNNAGTCCCTCCCGACAAGGTACACATTTGCCGCATGATTCATCGCACAGAAAGTTAACAAAATAACGCGCGACGTCTACCATGCACGTATCCTCATCCATGACGATCATACCGCCAGAACCCATAATTGAACCCAATTTGGCGAGTTCATCAAAGTCCACTGGAGAATCAAGATACTTTTCCGGGATGACACCGCCCGAGGGTCCTCCAGTTTGTACAGCCTTGAATTTCTTGTCATTCCGGATTCCCCCACCTATTTTGAAAATGATGTCCCTAAGTGTCATCCCCATTGGAACTTCGACAAGTCCTGTGTTGTTCACTTTTCCTGCGAGAGCAAAGATTTTGGTGCCTGCGCTTCCTTTCGTGCCAATGGATGCAAACCATTCGGAGCCTTTGTCTATAATCAAAGGTATATTTGCCCATGTTTCAACATTGTTTAGTGCACTTGGCTTGTCCCAGACTCCTTTTTCCGAGGTGTGAACATACTTTGGTCTCGGTTCCCCTACTTTTCCTTCTATTGCTGTCATGAGGGCGCTTGATTCGCCGGAAACAAAAGCTCCAGCTCCCTTGTGGATTTTAACTTTGAAGTCAAAGCCTGAACCGAGGATGTCTTTGCCTAGAAGGCCACACTTTTCAGCTTCTTCCAATGCTATCTGCATGTTCTCTACTGCGAGAGGGTACTCCTGTCGTACGTAGATGAACCCTTCGTGTGACCCAATGGCGTAAGCCCCTATTATGAGTCCTTCAAGGATGCTGTGTGGGTTTCCTTCCATCAGCGCTCGGTTCATGAAGGCACCTGGGTCCCCTTCGTCACAGTTAACGATTACATATTTTGGTTCTCCAAGTGCGTCTCGGGTAGACTCCCATTTTCGCCCGGTTGGAAAGCCGCCTCCACCTCGTCCACGGAGATTTGATTTCTTAATTTCATCAAGTACCTTTTCAGGAGTCATTTCATAGAGGGTTTTGGATAATGCTGCATAGCCGCCCAGGGCAATGTAGTCTTCCACCTTCTTTGGATCTACTTTGGCGTTATTGTCCAGTAGGAGCCTATT
>DUHG01000094.1 GCA_013330975.1 Candidatus Bathyarchaeota archaeon | reverse complement strand
GGTGGCACAACAACGCGCGGATCTTCTCGTATGCAAGATAAGAGTCTCTTGAGTTCTTTGTTGCGTAGTTTTCCCAATCTTTGGCAGGACCCTTTCAGAGGTAAATATTAAGCGCTTTGCTTTTCTGCAGTATGCCTATTACGATTGCAGATATTATGATGCTTGGAACAAGATAGGTGCCGTTGTAAATTGCCGAATACAATATGGGGCTCATTCCAGGCGGTGCGTAGTCAGAGAAGTAGACGATGCCTGAGACGAAATGGCATAAGAAACGTCCTGTGCCGCCCACGAGTACACCTGCAAAAGGGTGTTTCTGAAAAGCGCCCGCAAGCCCAAGAGCCGCAAAGGCCAATGGATAGTCCAGAGCCAGTTGGAGTGGGTGGACAACAAATGGCTCGATTGCCAAATCAACCACGCCAAACAGGGCACCTCCAAGAATGCCGACCCCCTTTCCTCTCCTGATTGCCAGCCAGAAGATGGGTACCATTCCGATGTTTATGGAGCCGCCCTGAGGCAAACTGAAGAAACTGTGGCTGATTAGGCTCAATGCGCCTCCCAGAGACACTAACACAACTGTTTCTGCAATTATCCTGCTTGAAAAAAGCTGTTTCTGACTTGTCTTATTCATCTTGTTTTCCCTCCGCCAGTATTACCTGGTTCAGGTTCTTTGGGTCGGCAGCAAACTCAGCTGCCCTCTCAGCCGGGTCGAATTTTCCCAGCTCCCCGAATACCTCGAAGGGGATAGTGTTATTTACCTGTATTTTAATTTTCCTAACCGTCACGTTTCATGGAGTAATGCTACAGAATGCAGGCTTTGCCAAAGGAATACAACTTTACTGAGATAGAACGCAAGTGGCAGCAGAAATGGGAAGAGAAGGGAACTTACCGTTTTGACTGGAAAGACGAGAAGCGACCCGTGTTTGCGATTGACACGCCCCCGCCTTACCCTTCAGGCGACTTCCACATGGGCAATGTTCTAAACTGGACCTATTTTGACATGGTTGCCCGTTACAAACGCATGCAAGGTTACAATGTGCTTTTCCCTCAAGGCTGGGACTGCCACGGTTTGAGCATCGAAGTTCAGGTTGAGAAGCAGCATGCCCTCAGAAAACGAGAGGTTCCTCCAGACCAGTTTCGGAGATGGTGTGAGGAACTTGTCGAGAAATATATCGCGATCATGAAGGAAGGCGTGGTTAAGCTGGGATGTAGTGTGGATTGGACCACTGAGTATCGCACGATGAACGCAGACTACTGGAGGCGAACCCAACTGAGCTTCATTCTCCTTCACAAGAAGGATTTCGTGTATCAGGGAACGCATCCTGTGAATTGGTGTCCCCGATGCGAAACGGCGATAGCAGACGCGGAAGTGGACTACGAAAACCGTCAGGGAGCGCTTCATTACATACGTTTCCTGCTTGAGGGGTCCGTGAAATATTTGTTGATTGCCACTTCGCGACCGGAGTTTATTCCTGCCTGCGTTGCCGTTGCTGTGAATCCGCAAGACGAACGTTTTCAGGAGTACATTGGCAAGAAAATCGAGGTTCCGCTCGTCAACCGCCTAGTCCCTATAATCGCGGACGAGGGTGTTGATGTGGAATTTGGGACAGGGACGATGATGATCTGCACTTTCGGAGACAAGGAGGACGTCAAGACTGTTATGCGACACAAACTTCCAGTAATCTCGCTTTTGACCGAGAGTGGACGAATCAGCGAGGTCGGTGGCAAATATGCTGGATTTTCGATATCTAAAGCGCGAGAGACGATTATTCAGGACCTTTGCGCAACAGGGCTGCTTGAGAAGACCGAGAAGTTGACTCAAGAGATCGGGGTCTGTGACCGCTGCAAAGCTCATGTTGAGGTTCTTGAACGCAAGCAGTGGTTCATGAAGACCATGGCGATGACTGAGAGGGTGGAGAAGACTGCGGATGAGGTGGTTTGGTATCCGGACTATATGAAAACGCGGTTGATTGATTGGGCGAAATCGCTTGATTGGGATTGGGTTATCAGCCGGCAGAGAGTTTTCGGGACGCCGATTCCTGGGTGGTACTGTAAAAACTGCGGCGATGTGTTGCTTGCGAANNATGTGTTCGATACTTGGATGGACTCTTCAATAACGTGTGCCGTTCACGCAGGATGGCCCGATCGAAAAGATTGGAAAAGACTGTTCCCGGCTGATGTTCACCCTTCCGGGATTGACATCATCAGGACTTGGGCTTACTATTTGATGGTTAGGCATTTGGCGCTTTTTGATGAGAAGCCCTACAGGAGCTGCCTGATCAACGGCATGGTTTTGGGTTCTGACGGGAGGAAGATGAGCAAGTCTTTGAGAAACTATGTGGCTGCCCCAGAAGTTATTAACAAGTATGGCTCAGATGCTACGCGCCAATGGGCCGCTGGGGGCGGTGCAACGGGCTCAGATATACCTTTCCGCTGGCCTGACGTGGAGTATGGCAAGCGTTTTCTGGTGAAATTGTGGAATGTTTCGGGTTTTGCTGGAAAGCTCTTGTCTGACTACTCTCCGTCAGGAGATGCGAATCACGAGCTTCAGCTTTTGGATAGGTGGATGTTGAGCAAGACGGCAAGGATCGCGAGGACCCTAACAGAGGCTATGGAGAAATGCCAGTTCAATATAGCAGTTGAAGAGGTCAGGAATTTCACCTGGCATGTGTTCTGCGACTGCTACGTTGAAGCTGTAAAAGATAGGCTATACAGGTCAGAAAGATACGGTGAGGAAAAGAAGAGGGCGGGGCAGTTCACGCTTCGTGA
>DUHG01000149.1 GCA_013330975.1 Candidatus Bathyarchaeota archaeon | reverse complement strand
AGAGACAGCTTTCCTTGAATGCCTAGCGAATGTAGCCACTTTCCGTCTCGAAGGTGATAATCTAGAGCTTGTAAGTATGGATGCCAAGATGCTCCTTGCGCTCCGTCGCATCGTCGTCAACGACTTTTTTGGAGCCTGGCGGGTGATAAACGTGCACATGCCTGAGCGAAAAGCCATCGTTAGCATCGACGACAAGTTGCAGCTGACATTCGAGGAAGGTTTCCTGCACATTGACTCCGGGCGCAACACGTTTTGTTGGCAGTGGTCAGCTGAAGGAACGGATTTCCGTATAAGTCCAATGAATACCACTCCAAATAAACACAAAGAAAACGCATTAATACCTTTAGAGCGGTCCCTGCTGCTGGCCCTCAGGTCAGTAGCACGATGGAGCATAGCGGGGCGACAGCTCTTACTTCTGCGGGGCGATGGCGGTATCGCGGTTTCTCTATTCCGATCCGATGACGAGTGTTAAGACTGCTATGCTGGAAGCTCGAAGCAGCGCCAAGAGATAATGGTCTATTCCACTTGAAGGTAACTATATCCATTTCTGCAAACCAGACTTGATCAAACGAAGGAAAAGATGGAAGATTTCTAGGAGCTGATGCTCTGTGACTTGTTTTTCAATATATCTCGTATTTCGCGCAAAGTTATTAGTATCTCGTCGTTGAACCCCTCGCGTTGAGGCATTGCCTCTTCAGTTGGATGAACTACCTCGGTTCCAGTCACGTATGGCTCCTTGAATTTCCGCAGCTCTTTCAAGATAAAATCGCGGACTTCTTCATAGAAGACAATCCCACTTAGGCTTTCTTCTGGACCTTTCTGGCTGGCTCCTGAGTACCCAGCGGTTTCAATATGGACGGAACCAATTTTGAACAGTCTATCAAATGGACCTGCCCTGCTGGATATGTTTGTTATGGTTCTGAAGGGTACGTGTTTCCGAGTTATTGTAACTATGCCCCTTTTTGAGTATATTTCCGGCATTGTGTCTCCCGATTCGGCTTTCACTGAATACTCTATACTCTTGAAGTATGGAGGAATGGCAACTAGTGCTGGTACAAGCCANNAAAGGAAAGGACGACAGTTAGCCAAATCAAGATGAACAAGAAAACGCTTTGGAATAGTTGCTTGTGGAGAAATGCTGGTGATGGCTTGAATATTTTTCCGCTTGTGATTTGTGCGACGGGTGGTCTAATTACTTTCTCTTCGATGTTCTTTCTCAAGATTAATCACCTCCCTGCCTCCTGTATCGGGGGATTTCCTTCGCAGCTAGCTTGTTGAAAATAGTGATTGACTGTTCGGTCATGTACAGGCGCTTTTGATCAGATCGCAATGAAATGTCGTATTCTTTTACTATTGTATCCAGGGTTTCTCTGCATTCTTTTTCTTTCGGGCATTTTGGGCAAAGTTTGCCTGCATAGGAGTCATGTTTGTACCAAACGATTGTAGCAAGTTTCTGTGTGAAGACTAAGTACACTTGGGCACTTGTCTGGTAGTCAAAGCCTATGAGGAGACCCTTGTAATCAAGCAGAGTCTCTATATCAAGGCGGTGGCTATTTGCGTGTTCTTTGAGCGATTTCGCGATCTTTGCCCGGGCTCTGTTGAGAACTCTTGACACATATGCGGGGCTCCACGATTGATCCTTTTGTTCCTCTGCTATTGAGCTTGTATTTTTGCCCAGTTGGAATTCTTGCCAGACAATTGATTCGTGACTTGAGAGTAACCCCATGGCGTGACTCACCTCATAAACTTTTATCAAAATATAGTAAAGATTTACTTAAATATTTTTTGGTTGCCCAAATCATAGGCATTAAACTTACCTGGAATTAAGATCGAAGATTGCCACTCTGTGCCTTCAATTAAAATTTAGTCCAACCAACCAACTTGGATTGAATGACTTCTCTAACTCTTTGCTGAAAAAATTCTCATTTCCAAAATTCGCTCTATTTTTCGGAAGTTATTGTCTCAATGCACTCAGACAATACTCGAAGTTACCAACCAAACCTCAAACAAAAACACGATATCAGTCAAAACAAATTCAACCTTAAACACACACTTTGCGAGGCTGGGTTTATTTCCAATTTGCTGTCAAGTCAGAAGCTGTAACTAGGCACCTGTGATTTGCCAGCGNNTTAATTCTGCGCTACAGATGGGAACGCCCTTCTCTGAGATTTTAAACAACCCCTGATTGTTCGGATTAACGTCAGTTAAGAATGAGAAGAAGACTTCACTTCCATCCACAAGATGCAGAGTGTAGATTTGATTTACGATTGAGCCTGAAACGCCGGTTATATTGATTCTTACCCATTCAGTGACGTTTTGCTCAAATATGGGAACCGTAATCGTCATGTTTGAAAGGTTAGACGTGTAGACGCCATACATTTCATAGGTGAAGTAGTCCCCCTCTGAAACCCCCGGTGCCCAAGTATTTGCTGACATCTTGCTTGGGCTAACTATCCCTGACAAAAAAAGTATTGAGATTGCGATGACTTGGAGCTTTCTAATCATTTTTTCACCGATTTCTTTACTTTTTCCTAAAAAAGGTGGGGAGTTACTGGTCTATGCCTCTGGTTGCACAAGGAATTTTTGTATACGGCTATTAGAAGTGTCGGCTATGTAGATGTATCCTGCGTCGTCCACGGCCACTCCTTTAGGCGTGTTAAATTCGCCGTCCCCGTTGCCCCTTGTGCCCCAGCTCCCTATGAAGGCGCCCTCTCCACTAAACTTTTGTATGCGGCAATTCCAGTAGTCAGCTACGTATACATTCCCTGTGTTGTCGACAAAGACGCCTTTGGTTGTGCTCAGTTGCCCGTTGCCAGTGCCACCGCTGCCCCACTGAGTTATGAATTCGCCGTCCCCCGTAAATTTGGCTATACGGTGGTTGAGGTAGTCACCAACGTAAACGTTGCCTTGCGTGTCCAAGTCGATTCCGTGGGGATACATTAACTGTCCTTCTCCTGAACCCTTAGTGCCCCAACTGCAAATGAAGTGGCCATCGTTGGTGAATTTTTGTATACGGCAGTTCCCCGAGTCCGCAACGTAGATGTTTCCTGCGGTGTCAACTTCTA
>DUHG01000172.1 GCA_013330975.1 Candidatus Bathyarchaeota archaeon | reverse complement strand
TGTAAACAATAATAACATCATCAATTCTTGTCGGTCCTACTCCTGCCTCTGAAGCGATTGCTGCGGCGCCAGTGTCTCTTCCTGTGACATATGGATAGGTGCCGAAATAAAGCGAAAGCATGAACCCCTGAGTACCTTCCAGCAAGACCTTTTTTCCTAAATCAATACCATCGTTTATTTCGGTAACTGCATCTGCTAAAAAGGGTTTAAGTTCGGGCATATCTAGGGCGAGCTTGGCTGTTCGCCTAACTCGTTCCTCCAACGCAGGTCCAACGCCCNNGGAACCATGTGAAGTGCATACCTCTTTTCTCCGTCCCAAACAGTGTGGGCTGCATTCACGGACCCTGTTCTAACACAGAAATCCAATTTGTCTTTCAGAGCTAAGTAAGAAATTATTTTTCCTTTTCCTTCGTCGCCCCAGAAGGCGCCGACGATTACCGTGCAGGGCAAATGTTTTTCACCGCTGAAAACTTTTGCCAAGACTTATTTAACCAATTCGCTTCCTGGACTTTTGCGCATAAATCCGATACTAGTCTATTTGACTATCCAGTAATTATTGTGTAGACGCACGATCAAGATTGCTTCGTTTGTTCCTGCTAACCCGCAGTTTGAAATAGACAAAGGCTGAGCAGTTCAGCCCAGGCGATTTGATGTAACGGAATCTGAGCTACTTTGCGGTTGCCATAGGGAACGTATTCAATAAGATTTCCTTTTCCCAGGCCTTTGCGAACTCGCGTCAATTGCACGTTAACAATAACTGCCCCATCCTTCAGATGCAAGTTAACGTGTTTTCCCAAGAATGACTTGGCACTGTTTAGGCTGAAATTTTCCATGAAAACTCACCAGTCACCCTCATTCTCTGCGATATTGCCCCAACACTGCTTGCATATTGGGATTTTTTCGCCTTTGAAAAGAATGTAGAGTTTTATGTTCTCACTGTCACATTTGTTTTTCCATGGATTCTTGCAATGCTCCAACAGACGAACCTCCGATACGAATCTGTAGTTTACTTGAGTTGCTTTTAAGTTGAGTGCAGCAACTACTCTTCGATTCTGTGGAGAGGTCAATTAAAGTAAAGCTTTATACATCAATTTCNNTTAGTTGTCGCTCTAGCTTTGAAAAACAAGAAAAGCTATCGTCAGCACGGAATTACAGTCACCATAGCATTGTTGCTACACATAATAACAGTGGCAGCAGTAATGGTGCCCACCTTCAGCACCTTCTTCACTTCTCCGGGAACTTTGGTTCTGGATGCCGTAGTTATCATTTCTCTCGCTCACGTAGCACTAGGGTTTGTTGCACTAGCTCTTGGCATCGGGCTTGTCACAGCATGGCACTTCAAAGCGGATCTCAAGAGTTGCTTTGCAAACAAGAAAGCAATGAGACCTACACTGGTTTTGTGGACTGTATCGATCTTGCTCGGTGTAGTAATGTACGTAATCTTTTGGGCGTCCTATCTTCTCTCATAGGCTGAAAAGGGCTCCAATTTTTCTTATTATATTTGTCAGTCAGAAATGAAAGGTGGTAGCCTCGATGCAAAGAACAAATTGGCTACAGGTTGACTATTTCAGGCATAATTGCATCCTTCGTGATCCTGAGAAAGGCAACAGAAGGTTTCCCAATGAAGGAAATAGGATTCGTGGCGCTTCCAGGATTAATGTAAAGGGTTTTGCCTTCCCATTTGATGCTTGAGTTGTGCGTGTGTCCGTAAACAAAAGCATTAAACCCATTTTGTTTGGCAATCTCTCGCATCTTACCCATACCAAACAATGTGTTCGGATCATGCATAACACCAATTTTCCAATCAGAGACCTTCAAAGAATTGAGCTTGGGTAAAGCTCCGCTCACTTCAGGACCATCCATATTACCATGTACAGCTAAGACAGGCGCCAATTGTTCCAGCTCGTCAATAACCGCCAATTCCACAAGGTCACCTGCATGTACGATAAAATCCGCTTTCTGGAAAATTGCAAAAACCTTTTTCGGAATAGCTCTGGCTCTTACAGGTACGTGAGTGTCAGAGATCAGCCCGACGATCTTGGCTGGTTTCTCAGTGAGCATTCCACGAGGAATCTGTGTCGTTTCAATAGTCATCCAGCAGCCACCCTGGAAAGCTAACCAAAGACTAACGAAAGTAGATATAATAAAGATTGGGATAACGAAAAACTGCATTTAGTCTAAAAGAGAGGTTTTTTGGTCTTGTTCCATACACATTTTAGCCTGACAAGATTGGCTTGAAAGCACGAAAAGTAAAANNCCTGATCTAATGATCATTTATTTTCAGATTTGGTTTTCAGGTTAGCCAGGTACTTCAGGTTGAAAGGTTTGATCAAAACGCCAGGGCTAAGATCTATCTGAAACGTCTGGGATTCCAGGATCAAATCCGAAAGATTTGCATCCAGCATTCTCGCGAAATCCGCATAGTTCGAGTAAGAATCATGAAGGGAAACGCAGACTATGTCCCAACCCATTCCGCGTCCTTCCTGAACTAGAACCACATTGGGNNTAGCTTTCTTCAAGCATCGCTCTTCGTCGTGTTACTGTAGGCTGCGATACTCCCAAGGCTTTGGCGATTTGTCTGTCACTTCTATGTGAGTCTTTCATCAATTCGAATAGAAGTTTGTAGTCGATAGTTTTCAATTCCTTCATTTGGACCGCCTAAACTTCCGTAAACCTTTCAATCTTTCTATATAAGCATAGCTGCTGCAAATAATGAAACTTGACAATTTTGACCCTGCAACAGGATTTTTTGAGAAGTTATTACTGGAGTGGGAGTATGCATAGGCTAAAATTCCTGTTTTGTTGACCAGTCTCTGGGGCTTCTATCTGTGACCGATTCCTTTTTTCTCTGCTCTAAAGCTTCGCCAAGATTGTGATTACAGTATGGGCAGATATTTACCAAACAAGCCTTCCCACTGCTGAAGTCGAGCATCACCAG
>DUHG01000133.1 GCA_013330975.1 Candidatus Bathyarchaeota archaeon | reverse complement strand
CTGCAACTCTTGAAGAGCAAGTGGTATTGTGGTTACTAGGGGTGCGCGCCGGTTAGGCAGAACCATACGCAAACTTGGGAACAGCGTTGAGTTCAGCGCGAAAGAAAGCAGAGCTAAAGACTCTGAGAAAAGGCACAACAAACAGGCGCAGGAAGCCCAAGGCTTCACCGAAGACTCGCCGATAGAGGACCTGCGCGGTTTACAACTCCGGGAAAAAACGGCAAAACAAACTTGAATCACCTCTTCTTCCCCAGAATGTGGCAGTAAACTATGGCAACCTGTTTTTGGCAGAAGAACAAAAAGGATTTCCTTATGGCGCTGCGAATCTCGTGATTATGGCAGAGTCGCAAAGTCGTGACAATGAGGAGAGTTTAAGGCAAAAATAATTTTTAGCTTACCCCCGAATAGATAAAGGCAAGCTATCAAAAGGGCAGGTCCAATGAAAAACTTGACTACGAATTCGCAGCGCAGCCTTGTGGTTGTTGCTTGGACATCTGCCATCTCTTTGTGGAAAAAGGGGGGATTTGCGGGCAGCTGCTGAGTTTGAGTTTGTTTTCTATGACTCCTAGTTACAGAAACAATGGTTACGACTGCGATTACAGCTACTAGTGCTGCTGATCCTGCAACCGTCGCAGTATTGTTAATAGCATTGGCACCGAATAATCCAGACTATAGAATGGGTTGTTCCAAATTGTAAAACGGTATGTCGTGCCGTGCGCTGTGGTTAGCCTAATATAGTTCGCTCTTTCTTTGTTTTAGCTGCTAGAGTTATTTTGAGGAAGAGTCGGATCGGCTTCACGCGCAGACTAGTTTGATACTTGCGCTTTCCTTTTTCTCAAAAGTATTCTTTCGGCAAACACTTAGGCAGGTTGCGTTGGGATGGGTGATGTGGAAATGAATGTGGGAGATAGGTGGAGTTGTTTTTTGCGACGCATAATTTACAGGTTGGTCAAAGGGAGAAGTGGACGGAGGGAACGGATTTTGTGGCTTCGGACGTGGTTGCGGATGAGAGGGTGCTTTTGAAAGCTTTGTTGTATGGAGATGTTGATCCTGGCAAATTGTAACACCCGCGAGCATTTAGTCAAGAAATGAGAGTGGGGTTTGCGCTGATGCATTGTTTGCGCTGTGGANNTAACCACTGCGTTTTCTACGATGTTCAAAATCGACGTTGCAGGGTCTATAGTTTTAGACCATCTGGTTGTCGTGTCTATCCCGTAATTTATGATGAAAGAAAAGGAATAGTTCTGGATTACATTTGTCGTGCAAAGGACACGTTGGATGAAAAACAAATTGCGAGGAAAGGGTTGATAGTGCTGAGGCTTCTCGACAAGATAGATGCAGAAGCTGAAAAGAGGCGAACTCCGCAATAGATCTTTTAGCAGCCTTGATTAGGCGCGACTATTTTTTGCCTTTCGCATGTTTTGCTGGAAGTGCGACTTGCTTTTTCTCTTTTCTCTTGAGGTTTTTCTCTCGTTGCAGTTTCTTATGCTGTTCTAAACCTGCTGCTTTTTTCTCTCTTCTTGACAATAACATCAGCCTTTTCAGGGAATAGAGGGCTTGAACATTAAAATGTTGTCCTTTTTCCGCCGCGGGCACTAGTTGCCGCTGACAACTTCAGCGTCTGCGCTGACTGAGTCCAAGTTTATGATTCTGACTTTCACATGATCTCCGAGTTTAACATTGCGTACAAAGATGGTGAATCCTCTAAAGCGGGCTATGCCCTCCCCGTTTGGGCTCATCTGGCTGACGTCGACTTCGTATTCGTCGCCTACTGTGACTGGACAGTTACCTCTACCGCGTTTGTTTTTAGCATTTCTAGGGCTTCGTTTTTTGGGACTGATCTAGCATTCTCTCCGCTTTTTCCTCTCAGATGGCTATGTTAACGTCTCCCGCAGCTTAAGCATTACGCATAAACTTGGTTGCCCTGTTCACTGAAGGTTTATTCACTTGAGAAAAAAGCACAAACTATGCCGTAGGGCTGAACTGGACTGGTTTTCCAGTATCTTTTGTCAAGTTTTATAGGCATCTAGCATACTAGAGTTGTTTTCAGACCTAATTTCACGGAGGTTGGGCTTGTGCCATCATTGGCTAAGAAGAATAAGCAAAAGAAGAAGAAACACGAAGAAAAGACGGGAAAATAGCGAATAGGCATTAGACGTTTGCTGTGGGTTGTAGCGCGAGCTGAGTTTTTTGCGGCTTTTCTTCATTTGATTGAAAGAGTTCTTTGCCACCATGCTAAGAACGCGCCATTTATGCCAAATGTATATGACCCTGAAGTATGTTTATGGCTGTAAACACATGGTGAATTCCTTGTCCAGCGGAGAATCTGAAGCAAAGGAAAAAGAGCAGCGTAGGGTCGAGTTTAGTTTTCTTTTTCTGACTGTCCGGACAAAGCGTTTCAATGGGGTTTTTGACAGACTTGGGGCATTTCGTCTCTCCCGCTATGCTTCGTGGTTGTCTCTGACTATTGTGCCCATTGTGGCCGGCGTGGGGCTTTTTCTGTTTTTTGGCAATCTCATCGCATTGTTGTGGAATCCCGCAATTGGTGAAATAGCCCGCGAAGCCGGTTTGGGCGCCATTCTTCCTTTTCCTGGTCTAAACCCGTATTTGCCTTTCTTATATGGGTGGTTCGCTCTGGTCGTTGCTATTGTAGTTCACGAAGGCGCACATGGGATTGCCGCTCGAAGCCTCGGTTTGGAGGTGAAGTCTAGTGGCTTGCTCTTCTTTCTTATTATTCCAATTGGGGCTTTCGTGGACGTGGATGAAGAGCAGATTAAGAAGGCCAAGGCAAGGGTTTCTTCTCGAGTTTTAGCAGCTGGTGTTGGCACCAACGTTGTCGTGGCAGCCGTATGCCTAATCGGAGTTTTGGTAATTTGCAGCGGCTTAACTCCAGTCATCAACGGCGTATACATCTCCTCGGTAACAGAGGGATTGCCTGCTGAAGTCGCGGGTCTTTTGCCGGAAGATGTTTTTGTTACAGTGGATGGGGTAGCGATTAACCGAATCGAGGATTTGAATGCAACAGTGGGGAATAAGACAGCGGGTGACACGGTTCAGGTTGTGGTTGCTAGAGGAGATTTGTGGCAAGAAAATTATTCAGCTGTTGTTGGCTTAACTGAGGTTGACAACCGAACTATCATGGGGGTGGGCGTGGTCAACTTGCTGACTGAGGAGCGGCTAAACAACTATGTGACTGTTACTCCTGCTAAACTGCCTATGTATTTAGTTGTCCCAGCTTTGGCGCCAGGGTTGGTACCGTTTTCAAATTCTTATGCTAGTTTCTACACAAGCCCGTTGGGGTCACAATGGGTTGTTTTTGCCAATACTCTTTTCTGGTTATGGTTCCTCAACGTGAACTTGGCGATCTTTAATGCTCTGCCTATTTACCCACTTGATGGCGGCAGAATTTTCAATATCGCGCTGAAAAGTGCTCTTCCGGGGGAGAACCGTGAGAAATTGATTTTCAGAATAACCGCGGCAGTTACTATTACTGTGGCACTTGTAATATTGCTGACGATAATAATTCCATTCATCCCCTCATTCTTGTGAAGAGTTGGCCAGTCATAAACCAACTTCGGCTGGAAGATCGATTGCAGGCGACAAAGCAACTGGTGACGCTATTTTTCTCGACCTTTTTAAATCTCTTTTCGTTTTTTTGCGATAGAAGAACAATCCAACACCCACGCTAACTGCTACAATTGTGACTGCCACTCCCAAGATAAACGAGAACGGCTCAATCCGAGTCTCCTCGTCAGAGGTTGGTCCACCATTAGGAGATGGAGCAACGTTCTCCGCGGGGATCAATACTGTTTGGGTGCTGCTCCAGCTGCTTGTCTCACCCTCGAAAACCCATGGATACATTGACAATTGGTCTGTTGCATTGGGGTTATAGCTTCGATGAACTGCTCCTACCAGTGCTTGCACTTGGAAATCAACTTGCGCCCCAAGATGAATCTGGGTCATGACGCCGCCTATGACGTATTCGTAGTCGCTTGAATGAGTGTACGTCAAAACTGTATGTGTAGAGTCAGATTGTTTTGGGTATTCGTTATAGGGACTGTAGGCGGTCATCCATTCTGGTGAATAGTGCCCTTTGAAGCGAACATTATAGTATAGAGTAGTGTTCCAGCCACCAGCGTCAGTGGGAACAAAGGGTTGATTTTCTATTGTAACTTCTATGGTGTAGTTCCTGACATGATAACCTGGATTGTTGATGCTCTTTCCGGTGTATGGGTCTATGGACGAGGTTTCGGGAACATCATAGGAACGGTCTACGAATTTTGCTGTAAATTCTGGGACGGAAGGCTTGACTATTGAACCTGATGCTGGCTTAGTTTTGACTGTGAGTGGGGCTATGACTATTAGTAAAACGGCGAGCAGCAAGAACGCTCTTCTACTCATGCTATTCCCCTTGAATATTGGGCATTGGGGACGATTAAAGGGTTCTTGTAAAGGTTTGTTGACTCAAACTTTTCTGAAATGTCAGATTTTTGGTCAAATTCAGGAGCAACACAGCAGCAATGCTATTGCGTAATGTCCATTGGCTCAATGCCTGCGCTTCTTAGAGTAGAGAATTAGGCCAGCAGTCAAGGCGATAGCGATGGAGGCGACGACAACGATCAAATGAGGAAAAGTCTCAGGTACATCGATGCTGAAGCTAATTGTTTCGGATGTTCCTATACTGCCGAAAGTATCGTTAGCGAAAACAGTAACGCCGTGCAATCCATTGGGCAAGTTGGTGAGGGTGATATTGCCCGTAATGGTCACCATTTCTGCATCGTCGAGAGCATAGCCCATCCAGGCAACAGGCTCATTCACAGTGAAAACCAATGAAACACTGGATATGTTATACGTCTGGTTTACTGGCGAAACCACCACAACTTCAGGCGGAACGGGTTGTGGGGAGCCAAAAGCATAGATGTATCCGTCGTCTGTCCCCAAGTAAACGTTGCCGTAAGCAACTGCTGGCGATGAAGAAGTCCAGATTCCAGTATAGTTGGCAGTAAATTTCCATATTGCGGAGCCAGATGAAGCGTCCAAGCAGAAGAAATCGCTGGTGAATGCGTGAACATGCATGCCCTCACCTGCATATACTTTGCCATTGGCAACTGCCGGTGAGCAGGTTATCCAGGCGGTAGTTTTGAACTTCCAGAGCTGAGCCCCATTGGTTGCGTTTAGGCAGTGGATGTTTAGGTCACGTGAACCCACGTATACTCTGCCCTGGGCAACTGCTGGAGATGAGCTAACACCGTAAGTTGTTGCGTATTGCCATGAAACTTCCCCATTGGAGGCATTCAAAGCATACATATAGCTACCATCGGTGCCAAAATAGACTCTGCCCTCTGCAAATGCTGGAGAAGAGCCGACCCAATTGCCGATGTTGAATCTCCAGATTGCTGTGCCGTCAGAGATGTTTAGACAATAGAAATTGCGGTCATTTGACCCTACATAGAGATTGTTGCCTGAGACTGCTGGGGAAGAATGGACTGCGCCGCCACTTTGATACTTCCATATAAGAGAGCCGTTTGAAGCGTTGAAAGCATAGACATTGCCGTCATATGAACCCACGAAAACTCTTCCTTCTGACACTGTCGGAGATGACCGTATTGCGCCACCTGTTGTAAAGTTCCACATTTTGGCGCCCGTGTAAGCCTCGAGGCAGTAGATGTTTTGATCCTCCGAACCAATGTAGACCCGGTTCTTGACTACGGCAGGGCAACCTTCCACTTCGCCCCCAGTCTGATAATTCCACAAAAAAGTGCCGTCGAAAGCATTCAAACAGTAGATGTTTCCATTGTTTGAGCCTACGTAAACCCTGCCGTCTACGATTGCGGGAGAGCCAATGGCACTGTTGGTTTTGTAGGTCCAAAGAGTCTTGTTTGTGCCTGGCGAATTTGAGGTTGAGTATCCAGTGTGCATTGGGTCATGGTGGAACATGGGCCAGTCATCAGTGACGGAATTGGAATAGGCGTTGGCTTCTGGCACAACTAAAGACATAAAAAGCAAAGATGACAGAAACACCAAGAACGTGCAGTAGGCTCTTTTTTCTTTCAGCTCAATCGCCTGTGTCATATATGCTCATTTGTGCTTTTAGTTCTACGCGAGGAACACTCTGTTCCAGCGATGGAACACACCAGCTAGTTTCTTGCTCGGGTGGTTCTTGTAACACACTTCCAATACGTGAATCCCTTCTGAAAACCATTTATTGCCACTCTTGGGATTCAAACATGGAAGGAGAACGGTAGCTCATCCTACTAGAGAAGTTGTTGTTCGGCAAAACCAACGAACAACAACTACCAGTCAGAGTTCTGTTAGGAGACTTTGTAACGCTGCACTCCATACCAATAACACCTACCAGTTGGAATTGTTGACATCGTCCAGTAAATCTCCAAGAGCTCAGACTACACGCAAAACCTCTAGAGTTTACCTGGATATTGCCAGATTGGGCTTGTGGCAAACGTTCAAGAGGTCTAAGACTTATATTACAGTTTTTTCACCTTATTTTCCAAGGTGACAGTTTTGCCGAATTTTGTTGTGTTTGGAAATTGGACAGATCAAGGCATCAAGAAAGTTAAAGATTCTCCGGCGAGAATCAAGAAAACTCGTGCCATGATTGAAAAGGCTGGAGGAAAAATGCAGCTGTTCTACACGGCTGGAAAATTCGATTTCGTTATGATCGTTGAGATTCCCAAGGACGACGATTTGATGGCTATACTCCTGTGCTTGGGCAGTATGGGAAGCATCCGCACGACGACTATGAGGGCATGGACAGAGGCTGAAGGCGCAGAAATATTAGCTGCTCCACACTCGTGAGCTGTTAACATCAATCTTTTCGCTGCTCCACTACTTTTTTTCCTTAGTACAGTTCCGCTATACGATTTTCGCTTTCTTAATGGTCCGAAGGGCAAGCAGATAAGTCACAACATCAAAACCTACAAGGAAAGCCAAAGAAATCAATACCTCGTAACCACTGTACGTGTAATGCACGCCAAAGGCATAGAAGTTTGATCCGAGACTGAAATAACGAAAGCCATTGATGAAATGCGAAAGTGGATTGACATAACTCGCCATTCTTATCACCGTAGGAAGCGCATTTATTGGGTAAAGAGCATTGCTCGCAAAAAACAACGGCAGAGAAAGCAGGGTAATCACCCCCTGAAGTCCCTCATGACTCTCAAGCCTCAATGCAATCATACTAGACAAGAAGAGCAAACCCAGCGCCAGTAACACGACAAACAGCAAAATCCCAGAAATAGACAGNNGTAATCCCACTGTAAAGACAAGTGAAAAGTATCGTAAGCGAAACCACGCCTGCAGCCATGAAAGTCAAATAATCAACCGAGACAACACCGGGTGGAGCAGGGTCTCCAGGCATCAGAAGCGCAAAATTGCTCGACATAGACAAGCCGTAAAGCGCCAGCCAGATAGCCGGCTGGACCAACGATGTAAAAAGCATCGACCTTATGCGAAAGAACTTGAGCATGTCCCTCCAGAAAATCGTCAAAAATTCTGTTCGCACTAGAATCTCCCCAGGTTTTTCCCATTTTCCGCTTTTTGCGTTTCATTGTTCTCATCACGTAAGCCTCGGCCGGTAAAATAAATAAAAACATCATCCAACGTTGGCTTCTTCAAATTGACATTCCTAATCTCAATCTTCTCTTCCCGAATCTTCTCCAAAAGTTTGGGCATACATTGTGAACCATCCTTTAACGAAACAATTAACCCTTCGGGACCAGAACGAACCGTAGACGCAATCCGCATTGACTCAACAATTCGGGTTGACTTCAAATCGTCATCCGTCTCCAAATAAATCAAGTCTAAACCAAGCTCGCTCTTCAAGCTCTCAGAAGTACCGTTCGTGATAATTTTTCCCCTATCAAGGATGCAAATCTTGTCACTTAGCTGATCGGCCTCATCCATATAGTGCGTGGTGAGAAAAACCGTAACTCCTTCCTCGTTAATCTTCTTAACATATTCCCACGTTTTCATACGCGAGGCAGGATCCAAACCCATAGTCGGCTCATCAAGAAACAAGACAACAGGTCGGGTCAGGAGCCCCCGTGCAATCTCCATGCGCCGCTTCATCCCGCCGCTAAGATGCTTGACAAGCGTTTTCCTTTTCTCAGAAAGCTCCACAAGTTGCAACAACTCATCAATCCGGCTGCGCCGAATGTCTTTGGGCACAGCGTAAATCCTACCGTGAAACTCCAAGCTCTCCCAAACCGTTAAGTTCCAGTCAACAGTCTGATTCTGGAAAACAATACCAATAGACCGCCGAACATCATCGGGCTGCTTCGCGACATCAAAACCCGCTATGGCGACTTTGCCTTCCTGCATGGGCAAAAGAGTCGTCAACAAATTAATCGTAGTCGTCTTGCCTGCACCGTTCGGACCCAAAAACGAGAAAATCTGCCCCTTTTCAACGGAGAAACTGATNNGTGATATACGTGTTTCGTTAATCCGAGCAAGTCTTTTGTTTCACTCAACCTGCATGCTCTCTCTGGTTGGCGTATTATCTGCATTTGTGCTCACGCATCAAACAATGTTGACAGCCAAATTTTCCGTTTTCTACTCTTTTGTGACGCCTTTTAAATGCTCCGACTTAGGCACAAGTGATTTAAGCTAAAGAACAGAAAAACTCATATCCGGAAGGGAGTTGGAAAATGAAGGGCATAGTCGTTTATGACACCTCCTACGGGAACACTAGGACAATTTCCGAAACCATCGCAGAGACTCTGAAAGAGTCTGGAACAGAAGTTGACCTCTTTTACGTAAAAGACGTGAAGAAATTGAACGAAAAGGACTACGATTTCATAGTTCTCGGCTCTCCAACCAAATTCGGCACAATGAGCTTTGCAGTCAGATCCTTTCTGGGCAAAGTGAAAGGTGAGGAATGGACGAATAAGCCTTTCGCAGCCTTCGACACTGAGAATCCTGAGAATGTCGATCGCGCAAAAGCTGAGAACAAGGAATGGAGCGCAGCAGAAAAGATTGCTCAAAAGCTCAGAGAAAAGAAGATGAAACAACTGTCGCCAGTCCTGAAAGCCCTTGTTTTGGGGCAAAAGGGGCCGCTCGTGGAGGGCGAAGTAGCACGCACAAAAGAGTATGCGAGAGATCTCGCAGCCAAGTTGAAGTGAAGCAGTAATTTATGAAGATCAAGGCTCATTTGGTAGTGGAAGGAAGAGTCCAAGGCGTCTTTTTCAGGTCCAGAACAAAACGTGAAGCTGAAGCTGTAGACGTTAAAGGCTGGGTAATCAACCGCAGTGACGGTCAAGTGGAGACGGTTTTTGAGGGTGAGGAACCTGCCGTGAAAAAAATGATTGAATTCTGCAAACGCGGACCACCTGGCGCAAAAGTCGTGAAAGTTAGCATATCCTTGGGAGATTACACAGGAGAGTTCAGCGAATTCGAAATCAGATATTGATAGATGAGAATAGAAGATTCCTATAGAAGAATATTCTACAAAACGAAATATTTCGTTGCAAGTAATATTTCGGAAACTGGAATACTTGGAGAAGCTTATTTTTCCTGTAAGGTCAGAAAATATGGCGCACAAAGAATTATATATGTAAAACAAAATACCAAATCCATTGCCAATTGGAAGGGAAATCTATTGACTACGGAAATTGCATCAGAAAATGGTTCCAAAGGTTGGAAAAAANNTGTAGGTGATGCTCAATCAACTGGTATGGTACCTTCGATTTTAGGACTATGGACTATGGGAGACATTGTAGCGTTTTCTCTGCATTTACTTCTTTGGGAACTTCTCTTGGTCGGAATCCCAGTAGCTCTTATAGCAGCGGTCGGCTGGCTATGGTGGAAAAAACTCCCCGGCGAGGAAAGGAAAGAATACCATTTCTCTAACACCCCTTCGCGTTCGACAGGTGGAGGCGGAGCTATATCGCTTCTGTTTTCAATAGCGTTCGGTATCAAAGTTTTCATCGATGGAAACTGGGATGTTCCCATTTCAACTTGGAATCTGGACTATGTCGTAAACTCTTTGATTTCAATAGTAGTCTGGGGCGCAATAATCTTCGGAATTCCTGCAGCTGTCATTGGTCTCATCTTTTTAGCTCGTGAGATGAAGAAAAGGCCTGACGCGCTTCCAGAAAGAGAAAAGACACTTAGTGAAGAAGAGGACAAATAAAGGTAGCAATACTCCTGCGTTCAGTTCTGTTTTTATGAAATCTTCAGTTTTTGTACGAATTTTTCAGCGTGAGGTCTTCAGAACTAGGTCTTCCACTTCATTTCCCCAACACGGTATTTGGGACAAAAATCACACAAATCTTGAGAATCGTATCCGCTGAGTAGCTACTCTTAAATAGGTGACCGCAACCTTGGTAGCTACTTCGGGTATCATATAACCCTAAAAGATTTGGATGCGAAGAGAAATATGAGTAAATCAAACATAGAGAGACTCAAAACCTTGCAGGCGCAGGAAGCATTCTATTTCTGCGATCCAGCGGGTAACTTCACCGGTTACACAGCGTGCTCATTGGAAGAGTTTGCCCGCCAAATAGCCAAAGTCGACCTGAGCTCGCTAGAATTCCACCTTTACCGAGAAGACTTTGAAAAATGGGTTGCCTTCTCCCTCAAAGACGTTACACTCGCCAAAAGCATGGAAAACCTCAGAAAACAAAAACTATGCGGAGAGGCTCTTAGGGCAAATCTCCTCAGCCTCCTACAGAAGCGCCTAACCGCTTTGAAAAAACCAGCTAGAACCATCAAAGCCACCGTAAAACCTGCCAACACGGAATCATAATGGAAAAGGGGACTCATGCTTGCAACAAGCCCGCAAACAGCTGCTATACCCAAAGAATGCTGATTTGACGCAAGTTGCGTTCGAATGCCCAAGATGCCACTGGATACTTAGAAGCGAAAAGCCGGACAGCGTCCATCCTTTTCCCTGCGTTGGTCAACCAAGCGAGATTAGCGTTGGCAATGATGTGGTCAAGCAAGATTTTATTTGCAGAAATCCAAAGTGCAAACTTGCTTTCGCAGTCTATTGGTCCGATCCTACAGATTTTTTCAATAGGATCTGACCTGTCTTGGTCCAACCTCATGCAAACACTCGTGCATGCGGGCAAGGCTCGCGACGACAATTGTAGTTGTGTTGTGCGTATCTACAAATCGTATTCAAGATTCCAAACGCTTATCTTGGTCCTAGCCAACAGAGAAGACATTAAGAACATGGCGAGGGGCAGAATTGAAGACCGCTCAGGCAGAGTGCGAATTCAAGCTTTCCCTGCGGGTCGCGGGTTACTCTGCGAAAGTTGCTGACCTAATCTGGAAATGGTACACGTCTCAAGATAAAACTTGCACATTCTAGTCCAACCAAATTTTTTAAAACTTGTTTTTTGACGATTGCATCAAGATCAGAACCAGACAAAACAACCAAAAAACAAAAAAACAGCCAGCCCTCACAGAAAACAATGAAATTTCAACTCACAGCTTCATTCCAACCTTCATCAGGACAGCAAAACGCAGTGAGTAAACTGGTCGAAGGCTTCTCTAGAAAGCAAAAACAAACGCTGCTTGGCATTACTGGGAGCGGCAAGACTTTCGTTATGGCAAACCTAATCCAAAGACTCCAAAAACCTACACTTATCATAGCTCACAACAAGACCCTTGCAGCTCAACTCTATGCTGAACTCAAAGAGTTTTTTCCGAAAAATCGGGTTGAATACTTCATCAGCTTCTACGACTACTACCAACCTGAATCATACATGCCCACAACAGACACCTACATCGAAAAAGACTCAACGGTCAACGAACAAATAGAAAAGATGCGCATGCACGCCGTTAGCAGCATAGTCAGCCGAAACGATACAATAATAGTTGCCAGCATAAGCTGCATCTACAGCCTTGGCAACCCCGAAGACTTCAGAGCCCTGGCAATCGAACTCCAAACAGGAAAACCCGCGACGAGAAGCCAACTGATTCATTCACTAGTCGATGCCCAGTATGAACGCAACGACATGGCGCTTGAGCCAGGAAGATTTCGTGTCCGCGGAGAAACAATAGACATAGTCCCGGCATACGAAAACGACATCCTACGCGTCGAGCTTGAAAACGGCAAAATAGCAAGACTAAGAGAAATCGAAGCGGTTACAGCGGACACGAAAAACGCAGTTGACAAAATCACACTCTATCCAGCAAGACAATACGTAGTTCCCGAGGAGAAGCAGCAACGCGCACTCCAACAGATACAACGAGAACTGGAAGAACAACTTCCTAATTTGCCCCCTCTGGAAGCCCAGAGACTTAAACAAAGAACCAACTACGACCTCGAAATGATAAGAGAAATCGGTTTTTGCAGTGGCATGGAAAACTACAGCCGACACTTTGATGGGCGCAACCCCGGAGAGCCGCCCTTTACACTAATGGATTACTTCCCAGAAGACTTTCTGCTAATAATCGACGAAAGCCACCAGACGATACCCCAAGCTCGAGCCATGTACAATGGCGACTATTCCCGCAAGAAGAACCTGGTTGACTTTGGCTTTCGCCTTCCAAGCGCCTTTGATAACAGGCCACTCAAATTCCAAGAATTCGAACAAAAAATGAGAAAAACCCTGTTCGTCTCAGCAACACCAGCAGAATACGAGCTGCAACTCAGCGGACCACCGGTAGAACTCATAACAAGACCAACCGGACTGTTGGACCCAGAAGTAGAACTTTGCCCAACCCAAGGACAAATGCAGCACTTGATGCAGGAAGCCAAGAAAACAATGAAACAAGGCAACCGCATCCTCATAACCACGCTAACAAAACGCATGGCAGAAGACCTAACCGACTACCTCGTCAAAGAAAACTTCCGTGTCAGATACATGCATTCCGAAATCGACAGCCTAGACCGCATCGAAATCATCCGGCAGCTACGCGCAGGAGAGTTTGACATTCTCGTGGGCATTAACTTATTACGAGAAGGCTTAGACATACCTGAAGTCGCAACCATATTCATACTCGACGCAGACAAAGAAAGCTTCCTGAGAGACGAACGAAGCCTCATCCAAACAATAGGCAGAGCATCAAGAAACACAAACGGCAGAGTAATCCTCTATGCAGACGAAGAAACGCAGTCTATAAAACGCGCCATGGAAATCACCAACTACAGACGAGCCTTCCAAAAACAATTCAACCAAACTTACGGCATAACACCACAAACCATCGTCAAGAAAATCACGCAGAAAGAAGGGAAAATCAAAGGCGTCAAACACCTGGCAAAATCAGACGTTCAACGCAAGATAATCGAATTTGACGCCGAGATGAGGGAAGCCGCAGAAAGACTGGATTTTGAACGTGCAATATTGTTGCGAGATACAATCAAAGACCTCTCCCAATCCTTGTCTGAGAAGGCAAGAAATGTAGAAAAAGACAAAAAAGAGCAACAAAGTTGAAAAGCGAAGAATCTTAGGGTACCAAAAACTGAATGAAAAAAGAGACTGGCAAGACCAATGAGAGACACCATCAGCATAAAAGGTGCACGTGAACATAACCTCAAAAACATCGACTTAGAGCTACCGAGAAACAAACTAATCGTTATCACAGGGCTCTCAGGCTCAGGAAAAAGCACCCTTGCATTCGACACAATCTATGCTGAAGGACAGCGCAGGTATGTGGAGAGTCTGTCCGCATATGCAAGGCAATTTCTCGGGCTTATGGACAAACCAGACGTCGACTCAATAGACGGACTCTCACCAGCCATATCCATTGAGCAAAAAAGCACCAGCAAAAATCCACGTTCCACTGTAGGCACCGTCACAGAAATTTACGACTACCTCCGCCTTTTATTCGCTCGTATAGGCATCCACCACTGCCCCAAATGCGGAAGCTCCATACGACCGCAAAGCCCAGAAAACATCACTAGCCTAATCATGGCTGAGAGAGGCAAGACACTAGTCTTCCTCGCACCAGTCATACGTGGCATGAAGGGGACACACGAACAAATCTTCGGCGACCTCAAAAAACAAGGCTACACCCAAATCCGCGTTGACCAGAAAATCTACAGCACCGACACCGTAAAAGACGAAATTAAGCTACTGCGCTACGAAAAACACTGGATAGAAGCCATCATTGACACAGTCAAAATTGACGACGAAGAACGCTCAAGAATCGCCGAAGCAGTAGAGCAAGCGCTGCAATTCGGCAAGGGAACCTTGATAGTGGTCGATGCAGAAAACGCGAACGCAGATACGAAACGCGAGCTAGAACGCTTCCAAGACGAAACAACCTACAGCACGTTTGGTGCCTGCCCAAACCACCCAGAAATCGTCTTCGAAAGCCTCGAGCCACGCATGTTCTCGTTCAACTCGCCCTTCGGAGCTTGCCCAACCTGCCACGGGCTCGGCGAAATCACAGAAGTCTCCCCAGACCTTGTAATTCCAGACAAAAACAAATCAATAATGGACGGAGCACTAGCCATTTACGGCAGAATGGACCTAACCTGGAGAGCGCAACAGTTAGCTGTCGTGGGCAAAAGACACGGATTCGACCTCTTCACACCCATCAAAGACTTCACCCAAAAACAGCTCGACATCCTATTCTACGGAGACAAAGAACCCCTGAACGGCAATTGGTCAAATGGCGCCAGCATGTGGATGCGCGAAGGCTGGGAAGGCCTGGTACCACAAACCATGAGGCTTTATCACCAGACCGAAAGCGAATGGCGAAAAGGAGACATCGAGAAATTCATGACATACAGCCAATGCAACACGTGCAAAGGAAAAAGACTGAAGCCTGTCGTCCTCGCCGTGACCATTCAAGACAAAAGCATCATTGACGTAACGGATCTTTCAATCGACCAAGCAGCAGACTTCTTCACCAATTTACCCTCACAACTGAACGATAAGGAAATGTCAATCGCTAAGCAAGTTCTCAAAGAAATCAACGACCGCCTGAGCTTTCTCAAAAACGTAGGCTTGAGCTATCTCTCACTCTCCAGAGCCGCACGTACGCTATCGGGAGGCGAAGCTCAACGAATCCGATTGGCCACACAAATCGGCAGCAACCTAATGGGTGTACTCTACATTCTAGACGAACCCAGTATTGGGCTTCACCAGAAAGACAATGCCAAACTCATCAACACGCTTCACCGTCTACGAGACCTAGGNNCCAATAGGAAATGCCTAACAGGTAGATACCTTTCAGGAGAACTGAAGATAGAGGTTCCAACGGAAAGGCGAAGCCCCGTTGACTACCTAACCATCTCAGGGGCAGAAGAAAATAATCTTAAAAATCTCACGGTACACCTACCACTTGGCGTTCTCTGCTGTATCACAGGAGTTTCAGGCTCAGGGAAAAGCACACTCATGAACCAAACAGCCATGCCAATCTTGAAGCAGCTCTTCGGGGAACGTGTCGACAAAATCGGAAAACACAAAGCTATAACGGTTCCCCCTTTCGTCAGAAACGTAATAGTCATAAATCAAGACCCAATAGGCAGGACTCCAAGAAGCAACCCTGCTACCTATACTAAGCTCTTCGATGAAGTCAGAAACATATTCGCCTCAACCAAAGAGGCAAAAGCACGGGGCTACAAACCCGGACGATTTTCATTCAACGTGAAGGGCGGCAGATGCGAAACATGCCACGGCGATGGCGTATTGCGTATCGAAATGAATTTCCTGCCAGATGTCTATGTCCAATGCAGCGAATGCAAAGGAAAAAGATACAACAAAGAAACCCTTAGCGTAACTTACAAGGGAAAAAATATCTCAGAAGTCCTCAACATGACGGTGGAGGAAGCAGCCCAATTCTTCCAAAACATTCCCCGAGTCTCACGCAAGCTACAGACGCTTAAAGATGTGGGATTAGGCTACATAAGACTCGGACAAAGCTCGACCACGCTGTCAGGTGGAGAAAGCCAACGCATCAAAATCACCCGCGAACTCAGCAAACACAAGTCGGGGCACGTGGTTTACATGCTTGATGAACCAACAACAGGNNAGTTGCGACTACCTAATCGACCTAGGTCCCGAAGGCGGCGAAGCAGGGGGAGAAATCGTCGCAAACGGAACCCCCGAAGGCGTAGCAGAAAACCAAAAATCATACACTGGAAAATTCCTTAAAAAAATACTAGCCAAAAACAACTAAACCTCAAAAACGATGAAGCAATCCCGATGATCCGAATAAAATCACCATCAGAATTCAAAAGCACACAAATTCCTGCAAACCCAGGAGTCTACATATTCAAAGATGAAAATCAGGAAATACTGTACATAGGAAAAGCGACAAATCTACGCCAACGCGTCCGAAGCTACTTTTCAAAAGCCTACAAACCCCCAAAAACGCAAAAACTTGTCTCCAGAATCCGAAGTATAGATTGGATCGTAGTCAACAACGAAGTCGAAGCCCTACTCCTCGAAAACAAACTAGTCAAACAGCACACGCCCAAGTACAA
>DUHG01000155.1 GCA_013330975.1 Candidatus Bathyarchaeota archaeon | reverse complement strand
ATACCTGGGGGAATAAGCAAACCGCTAAGCGAGGAGAACAGAAAAGAAATCGAGCGTATGGTATCCTCAAGCCTCGAGTTCGCAAAACTGACTCTGAAGATTTTCCACGACATTGTCCTTGGCAACCCGAGATATGTAGAGATGATAAAAAGCGACGCCTACACAATGAAAACATACTACATGGGGATGGTCGACACCAATAACAAAGTCAACTTCTACGAAGGAAAAATCCGCGTCGTTTCACCCGATGGCAAAGAACTCATAAAATTCGATCAACAAGACTATCTCAAACATATAGGCGAACACGTGGAACAGTGGACTTACGCCAAATTCCCATTTCTCACGCAGATCGGATGGAAAGGACAAGTTCAGGGAGCAGACAGCGGCGTATACCGCGTTGGACCACTTGGTAGACTAAACGCCTCAGATGGTATGGCAACGCCTCTTGCTCAAGCAGAGTATGAAGTGATGTACAAAACTCTAGGTGGCAAGCCCGTACATGGGACTTTGGCTTTTCACTGGGCAAGACTAATAGAGCTGCTATACGCCACTGAGCGAGCAATGGAACTCATAAAAGACCCCGAAATCACAAGCACAGACGTTAGAAACAAGCCTGGAGAGCCAAGCGAAGGTGTAGGCATAGTTGAAGCCGCTCGTGGAACACTGATTCATCACTACAAACTAGACAAAGAAGCGCTCATAAAAGACGTGAACATGATCGTGGCAACAACAAACAACTATCCTGCTATTTGCATGTCAATCCGAGATGCAGCCAAAGGACTCATTCATAATGGAAAATTTGATGACGCTTTGCTGAACAAAGTAGAAATGGCGTTCAGAGCATATGACCCATGTTTCGGATGTGCGACTCACTACGCAGTTGGACAGATGCCACTAACAATCGAGATCTTCAACAGCCAGAAACAGGTTATCCAGAAGCTCCAAAGATAGCTGTTCCTTCACTTTCCTATCCCCTTGCGGAGCAACGAGTTGACCAACAAACAGAATAACATTCAGAAAAAATTAAGCAACTGGTTTGCTGCCCCCGTCAGAGTTGTAGTAGCCGGAATTGGCAATCCTATACGAATGGATGATTTTGTAGGAGTTAAGATAGTGAGAGACCTGCAGGGTAAAGTCTCAAGCAGCACTGATTTAATCGAGTGTGAAACCGTTCCTGAAAGTTACCTTCAGGATATAGTCGAACTGAAACCCAGCCATGTGCTTATTGTTGATGCTGCAGTCCTTGGACTCAAACCCGGCGACATCCGACTCATCAGTCCAGAGCAAATCGCTGACTTTTCCCCGATAACAACTCATTTTCTGCCGTTGCGCATATTCTGCGAATACATAACGGAAACAACGGCAGCTAAAATTGGAATGCTTCTTGTTCAACCTGGAAATGTAGAGTTTGGAGAAGGTCTAACGCCTGAAGTTAGCGCCGCATCTGAAAAACTCACACAAATATTGGCCAAGATCCTCGGGCCTGGGACATTTCCAGCCAAGAATTGTCAAGAAACCGAATCGAAAAATGTGGGGTGGAAAGTAAGGGGGGAAATGGGGGATAAGACATGAAACAAATGCACTTTCCAATGGGTTAAGAAAGCTGCATCTCCACTGCCCTACTCTCCACCCTCAAGTGCTTTTTGGATACTTTCAGTTTTAAGCTTTTCCAGAAAAGAGCCGCGACTCGAACCAGTAGTTTGTCTCTCTGTTGTATCACAAATAGGAAATGACAAAAGACAATTGTCTCCCTTTATATGGACTGTGAGTCTACTTCTTTGCTTCTTGAAATAGCTTCTTTACGGCGCCGATTCTAGCTTTCTGAGCCAGCACGTCACTTGTCACAAGTGTCAATGCCTCTTCCGGACACCATTTGATACATTGTGGTTCGCCTTTGTCCTTGCACAGGTCGCAAACATAGACTTTCTTAGTCTCGGCATGAAGCATTATAGCCCCGTAGTCGCAGGCTTCGATGCACCAACCGCAACCGTTGCACTTGTCCTGGTCAACTTCTATTAACCCCGTTTCAGGCGATTGTATTAGTGCATCCCTGGGGCAAGCAGCAACACATGCAGGGTCCTCGCACAACCTACAGGTAACTGCCATGTTGGCTACTTGGTTTACCCGTATTACGCGTATCCGTGACTTGATCGGGTTGAAGGCTTTTTCTTTTGTCCATGAACAAGCATATTCACATGTCTGACAGCCTACGCATTTCTCCGGGTCAACTGAAACGAATTTTCGTTCGTGAATCTTCACCATTCTTATTCCTCCTGCTTAGCTTTGACAATGCCTTCGAGTTCGCCCATCCCAAGTTCGTTAAGTTTCTCCCTTTTAGGAACACCTTCAAGAGTCCATCCTCTGGACTCGTAGTAGTCGTCAAGCAGCAAATCCAATTCTTCCTGCGTTACAAAAGATCCTTTGACTGGGCCTTCATCCGGTATCGGCTCATTCATAACTTTCCATGGTAGTGTGTCGTCTTCTCTCCCCAATCCTTCCCTAATGTTAATTAGTCTACCGACCGTGTTGATCCTTTCGCCGGACTTTTTAAGTTCTTCAGCCGTCATCTCAATTCCTGTTACAAACCTGTAGAGCCTAGCCATGTCTGAAAGTTCCTTGTAGTATGTACCTCTTGAAAATTTGCAGACAATAAATGAATCAATGAGAGCGTAGACGTCCTCCATATCTCTAACAAGTTTTCCTCTTCCCTTTTCCGCTTTTAAGCGATCAACTTTTCCCTTAACATCAAAAGCATACGCGCCGTGTCTGTTATGATCAGCTCCGCGGAATGAAACCGCGAAACCTAAAGCTGCGGTCTTCAGGCAACGCAGATCGTACCCCGTGACCTCCAGACCTTTGATGTGTTGAGCGAGTTTCTCGGCACCTTTGCCTATTTTCTGCCCAGCTATTCTCACGCCTTCGGCAAGTGTATCGCCTATGCCCTCTCGTTTTCCCATCTTTTCTAGAAGCTGAAGGAGCGCCTCGGAGTTGCCGAAGTTGGCATCTATCCCGCCGAGTTCACTTCGCGTCAGAATGCCACTTTCGTAGCAATCCATGGCGAAACCAACTACCACTCCTGCACTTATCGCATCTATGCCATAATAGTTGCAGAGTTCCATTCCTTTGATGATTGTGTCAAGCCTGTTTATTCCACAATATGGTCCCAAAGACCAAAGCGTCTCATATTCCATTCGTGTCAGCGTGCCTTTGTATGGTCCCTCTGGTATCACAGCAACATGTTCGCAACGCATGGCGCAGGAGCTACAACCGATTATCTTGGGCACATATTTCTCATTAAGAACTTCGCCACTGACTTTGTCGGCGTCTTCAAAATGGGCTTGTCTGTAGTTGCGTGTAGGCATGCAGAACAAAGTGTTGTGCACAAGCACGTTCTCAGGTGTGCCCAAAGTTCTGTATTTTTGTGAAGCTGGGCCTTTCATCCGCTCATGGAATTCCTTAACCATCTCCATAAATTCCTCTGGTTTGGCAACGGTAATGTCACGAGTTCCTCTAACGGCGACGGCTTTCAGGTTCTTGGAACCCATGACTGCACCCAAACCTGTTCTGCCTGCAGCCCTTGTCTTCTCATTCATGATGCAAGCAATTCGAGAGAGTCTTTCTCCAGCCACGCCTATTGCTGCCACTCGAACGTAGTAGTCTCCCAGCTCGTCTTTTATCGCGTCTTCAGTCTCTGAAGGGGACTTCCCCGTGAGGTGAATCGCATCCAAGAGTTGTACTGAATCGTCATCTATCCAGACGTAAACAGGCTTTTCTGATTTCCCCAAAAAGACTATCGCATCATAACCTGCTCGTTTCATCTCAGATCCAAATGTTCCATGGGCAACTGCTTCCCCAACGCCAAAAGTTGCAGGCGATTTGGCTACAAAAGCATGCCCATTCCCGGCCGTCGGAAACATCGTCCCTGAGATAGGGCCAATCGCGAGTACCAGCGGGTTCTCAGGACTGAGCGGGTCAACTCCCTGTTTGGAATTATCCAACCATAATCTCATCCCCAGTCCTATTCCACCAATAAACTTCTTGGCGTAGTCCATGTTCAGGGGTTCGACATGGGTTTTTCCCGTAGTTAGATCAACATAGAGAACTCGACCAGCGTAACCTAACAAGGATTATCCTCCAAATATAGAGTTACTTAGTTCGTTGAAAACTATATTAACCTAATGTGTTTTGATGATAAAATGGATGTTTTAGGCTGAGTTTTNNCTTGCAACGCTATGTTTATTACTTCTGCACAGCCTTCTCCTTAGATTCTTGGAAGAGGTTCTTCACAGCTGATATTCTAGATTTCTGGGCCAGTGTTTGTGCTGTTACGAAAGTCAACGCCTCTTCTGGGCACCATTTAACGCATTGGGGTTCACCCAACTCTTCACAGCTATCACAGGTAAACACAACTTTCTTTTCAGGATGGATCATCATTGCTCCAAACTGGCACGCACTGATGCACCAGGCGCAACCATTACAGGCTTCTTCGTTAACCCTGATTATGCCTGTGTTCTCATCCTGAGTTAGCGCGTCTTTTGGACAGGCAGCAACGCAAGCAGGATCCTCACATTTTCTGCAGGTAACAGCCAAGTTGGTTAGTGGGCCCATTCTCAACGCTCTGATTCTTGACTTGGAAGGATTGTATGTTTTCTCTTTCGTCATTGAACAAGCGTATTCACAAACACAGCAACCAATGCATTTTTCTGGGTCTGCTGTGACAAATTTTCTGTCCTGTGGTCGAACCATTTGCTATGCCCCTCCTTGAGCTTTTTGTGCTACGTAAGCTAAATCACCGAGCCCAAGCTCGTCAAGTTTTTCTTGCGTAGGTATGCCATCTGGCGTCCAGCCTCTCACAGAATAATAGTCATCAAGTCCAATTTGGAATTCTTCCTCGTTTACTACGACGCCTTTAGCTGGGCCTTCGTCTGGTACAGGAACGTTCTTTATCTTCCATGGCAGGGTGTCGAACTCTCTTGTGCCTTTGCCTTCGCGGATGTTGAAGAGTCTCGCGAGATTCTCTATCCTCTCGCCGCTCTTTATCAGCTCTTCTGGAGTAATTGGGATGCCNNTCATCCGCTATCATCTTGCCTCTTCCTTTCTCGATCTTGAATCTGTTTACTTTGCCCTTCACATCAGGAGAGTAGGCACCGTTTCTAAGGTGGCAAGCTCCGCGGAACGAAACACTGAATCCTAAGGCTGCGGTCTTGAGGGTCCTCAGGTCATAGCCTGGTAGCTCCAATCCTTTGATGTGGCAAGCATATTTTTCTGCGCCATTACCGATAATCTCTGCAGCTTTGGCTACCCCTTCTGCGAGGGCATTGCCTAGCCAGCCTTCACGTTTTCCAATTTTGTGAATAATAGCTATTAGGGCTTCAGCATTTCCGAAGCGAAGATCAATTCCGTCTGTCTGTTCCTTTGTAATTATCCCATGCTCGTAGCAGTCCATTGCGAAAGCCACGACTACGCCTATCGATATTCCATCCATGCCATATTCGTTCACTATGCGCATTGCCTCAATTATTGCATCAAGGCGATCTACACCGCACAAAGGTCCCATGGACCAGAGACATTCAAATTCTAGTCGTGAAGTCGATCCTTGATAAGGTCCTTCAGGAACGACTGCTATATGATCACAGCGCATTCCGCATGTTGCACAGCCTACAATCTTCTTCACGTAATGCTCATTCAGATATTCACCGCTGACTTGTTGGGCTCCTTCGAATGTTGCGTTGGTCCAGTTTCTTGTGGCCAATGCGGCAAGTGAATTTAAAACGAGAACGTTTTCTGGGGTTCCCAGAGTCTTATACTTCTTGGTCGCGGGACCTTTCATACGTTCGTGAATCATCTTCACGAATTCTTTGAAAGCTTCCATGTCAGAAACGTTCACGTCATGTGTTCCCCTAACGGCTACGGCCTTGAGGTTCTTTGAGCCCATTACAGCCCCCATTCCTGTTCTTCCGATGGCTCTGAACTCATCATTTATTATGGCTGCGAAACGGCAGAGTTTCTCTCCTGACTCTCCAATAGCTGAGACTCGAATGTAATAGTCTCCTAGTTCGTTCCTGATTTGTACATCTGTTTCGTAGGGAGACTTTCCTGTCATGTGTTCGGCATCCATTACTTTGACGTTTTCGTCGTCAATCCATAAGTAAGAGAGCTTGTCTGCTTTTCCTGTGATAATAACCGCATCATAACCTGCACGTTTTAGGTCAGGACCGAAGAATCCGTGAGCTTTTGCTTCGCCAACTCCTCCAGTCGCGGGTGATTTTGAAACTACAGCATATCCATTTCCAGCTGTAGG
>DUHG01000092.1 GCA_013330975.1 Candidatus Bathyarchaeota archaeon | reverse complement strand
TCCGTGGCTTGGCGCGATTATTTTTGGTGATATGCCCATGCTCACGACTTCTTGGATTTTCCGAGCTACGAGGGGACCAAGGGGCATCAGAATGTTTGCGTAGTAGGTTGTTGCTTCTTCCATCAGTATGTGGGGGTCAACTTCATCGTCAAAACGCTGTGAACTCGCCAAGTGCTGACCAAACGCNNTGTTCGTTTATAGCATCTTTGCCTTTTTCCGATGTGACTATGGTCGTGTTTTTGGCTAGTTTTGCCAGGATTGGGAGGCTGCTTGAATGGTCCATCTCGACGTGGTTGATTACTATGTAGTCGAGCTGCTCTATGTCAATGAGATCACTCAAGGTGCGGAGCAGTTCTCCCGAGAAGGTGTGCTTTACTGTGTCTACGAGAACTGTCTTCTCATCCATAATCAGGTATGCGTTGTAGGTGCTTCCTCTTCTTGTGATGTATCCGTGGAAATCTCGTATGTTCCAGTCTACGACTCCCACGTAGTAGATGTTTTCGGCTATTGTTACTTTGTTCATTTGTTCTTCCTCTTGCTCACATTTTCTCGGTTCTTAGATTATATTTTATTTTCACGCCTGCCTTTTCAAATAGTATGCCAACTGGGCAGTTTTTCAGGGTCAGTTCGTGAAGTCTTTGAACGCGATCTTCGGGGGCATCGAGCTTGTAGACTATGTCGAAAGTCTCTTCCACTATGGTCCCTACTTCCTCGGACTTGATCGCTTCGACCTTGACTTCGCAACCTTCGAGAGGAAGACGCATCTTTTTTGCGGCCAAGATGCATATGGTTGCATAGCAGCCAGCATGGCTCATTAAGCAGAGTTCAAGGCTGGTAGGTCCAATGTCCGTCCCTGTGTCGCGTGGCTGATCTACAATTACTTCATGGGATCTACAGTTAACGAGAGCGATTTCAAATCCTTTATTTACACGTGCTTTTGCACAAAGCTTTCCCAAACATTGCAACTCCCGGTTTTGCTTCTAAAAGACAGGAAAATGACTCGATAACACGTTTATATGAGTTTCGTCCGAGAGCCGCTCAAAGAAGAATGCCAAAAATGTTCGGTTTTTCAAAAAGATAATATTGGACGAAAGGAGCTATTCAGAAGAAAAATCTTTGCAGTTTGGCTGGAGGCTATAGGCGTGAGTTTAATACCTGAAGATAAAAAGGAGAATCTCAAGAACAGGTTCAAGGAGAACATTGTGGATCCAGTTCGGATTCTTATGTTCACCCAAGAAATCGAATGCAGGTTCTGCTCTGACACCAGGCAGCTTGTTCAGGAGTTGGCCGGTCTGAGCGATAAAATCTCTGTCGAGGTTTATGATTTTGTTTCTGAAGCAGGAAAAGCAAAGGAGCTTGGAATCGACAAGATTCCTGCCCTTGCGATAGTTGGCAGAAAAGACTATGGCGTTAGAATCTATGGGATACCCTATGGGTATGAGCTCCAAACCCTTATCGAAGCTGTGATTGGTGTCTCAAAGGGCACGACCAACCTTTCCGACAAGACTAAGGCGATTCTTGCAGACGTCAAGTCTTCAGTGCACATACAGGTTTTTGTTACCTTGACTTGCCCACACTGCCCTGTGGCTGCTTCGATAGCTCATAAGCTGGCGATTGAAAGCGACATGATAAGAGCTGATGTTATCGAGAGTAGTGAGTTCCCAGCCCTATCCCAGAAATATTCGGTAACAGGCGTTCCCAAGATTCTCATTAATGAGAAAATTGATTTTGTGGGTGCGTTTAGCGAAGATTTGTTTGCGGAACATGTGGTTCTCGGGGCGTTCGCGTAGGGTAGGGAATTTATGAGCAAAGACAAAGATGAGAAACTTTCGCTGGTTTTCATATACAGTAAAGACTTCATGGAAAGGGTAATCAGAAATCTGATAAATGATCCGAGCTTCTGTAAGTCATGCGGACTGTATTGTGAAAGCTGCAAATATAACGTCTACAGTTTTGTGCAGAACGTTAGGGCTGCCATACAGCTCCCAGATCCATCTGATTTGCCAGCTTTTATTGACAACCCTGAGGACTATATGCCCAAGAAACTTCCTAGAGCTGATATTTGCCTCGCTTCCGGACTTCACAAGGATTTGTTGCTGGAGCTGCCTCAGCATCTAAAAAGTGTTGGAGTCAAAGCACTGATTGCTCCAATTGAGGACTGGCAGGAACTGCCGATGGGGGTTAGGAAACAGGTTGAAGATAAATGCGAAGAACTTGGGTTAGAATGCGCTTTTCCTAAACCGTTCTGCACGCTTGAACCTGATAGTGGCAAACCAACTATTGCTAGGTTTATTGAGGAGACTCAGGTTGGGCGTCCTCTTTTGGAGATTTCAACTACCACAATTGGGAAGGATGAGGTCATTGAGTATGCTGCGGTCAGGCGAAGCGCGCCTTGCGGCAGCACTTGGTACATAGCGCGGAAGCTGGCTGGGGTTTCGACGAAGAAGGATCTTTTGTACGATGCCATAGCTAAGGCACATCATAGTTATCCATGCACGGCGACGATGGTTACTGATCCTGAGACGAAGGAGCCAATTCTGCATATTGGCGGTTTTACGATCAGGGAAGAAGTGGACAAAGCTCTTGAAAAATCGAGAAAACAAAAATAGAGAANNTCCTGCGAATTTTGCAGGGTTCTTGTCGAATGTTGTCTTGCATGAGGCGTTGCAGAAGTAGTATGTTTTGTTCATATATTCGGATTTGAGTGTTGCTTTCTTCTCGTCTACCATCATGCCGCAAACTGGATCTTTAGCCATGTTACATTGCACCTCCTTTTTTTGCTTGATTAGCAGATACGTTGGATTTTTCGAATTTGAATTTCGCGAATTTGAGCAAGGCTGAGTTTGTTACAACGGTGAGGGAGCTTATTGCCATTGCGCCTGCCGCCCACATTGGATTAAGGAAAGCTAGTGCTGCAGCAGGGATCATAACTACGTTGTAAATTAAAGCCCAGAATAGATTTGTGTTAATCTTCCGCATTGTCTTCTTGCTCAGTTCTATTCCTAGCACGACGTCTCTCAGATCGTCTTTGACTAGTACAATTCCGCCTGTCTCCTTGGCTACATCAGTCCCGCTACCAATGGCAATGCCAACATCTGCCTGTGCAAGTGCCGGTGCATCATTGATTCCATCTCCTACCATTGCAACAACTTTGCCTTCGGCTTGCATTTTCTTGATGACTTCCACTTTCTGCCATGGCAGCACATTTGCAATGACTTCTTTGATACCTATTTGTTTGGCAACTGCCTGTGCGGTACGTTCATTGTCGCCTGTCAGCATGGCTACTTCAAGGCTCATCTCTTTTAACCCTGAAACCGCTTCTGAAGCGCTCTCTTTGGGAGTGTCCATGGCTGCCACGATTCCTGCTGGTTTGCCATT
Organism: Candidatus Bathyarchaeota archaeon; assembly: GCA_013330975.1. Lineage (GTDB taxonomy): Archaea > Thermoproteota > Bathyarchaeia > Bathyarchaeales > Bathycorpusculaceae > UBA11855 > UBA11855 sp11852u. The sequence goes on along the minus strand of DUHG01000092.1, from coordinate 2,797 downwards.
CACTGCAAGTAGAATTGTGGTTTTTCCCTGATTCTCCAATTGTGCAAGCGTATCCTGCAGAAGTTCGATGGATATCATCTTCTCCTGCATGAGAGTGCGGTTTCCAAGAAGAACGGTTTTGCCTTCTACGGTGCATTGGACTCCGCGTCCAGGCAGAGCTTCGAACTCTGTTGCATCCGTTAGCCTAACTTCGGTCTGGCTCGCTTTTTTCAGCAGAGCTTCTGCCAGTGGGTGTTCCGAACCTTTCTCAGCGATGGCTGCAAGACGTAATACTTCGTTTTCGGTGAATTTTCCAAAGGGCTTTACGTCTGTAACTGAAGGTTCGCCTTTCGTGAGCGTGCCCGTCTTGTCGAAGATTACTGTGGTAATCTTTCTGGCTTTCTCGACGTATTCGCCGCTTCGCAGCAGGACGCCATATTCCGCTCCTTTGCCAACGCCTGCAAGGATCGCTGCTGGGGTGGCTATACCCAAGGCGCAGGGGCAGGCGACTAGGAGCACCGCCAGCATGACAAGGAAGCTGTTTGAGAAAGCTTCGAACAAAGATTGATCGTAAACGGCTATATTGTAGTACAGCCAGGCAACGAATGAGATTGAAGCGGCAGTTAAGATTATTGGGACAAATTTTGCCACTACACGGTCGGCGAATTTCTGGATGGGAGCACTAGAGGCTTGNNCCCATTCTTGTTCATAGTGGCACCGACCACCTCGCTGCCCACTGTCTTCTCGACAGGTATGCTTTCTCCAGTGATTATCTTCTCGTCTACTGAACTGTAGCCTGAGGTTACAACGCCATCTATAGGGATTTTTTCTCCCGGCTTCACCAATATCATTGTGCCTACTTGAACGTCTTCGATTGGAAGATCGATTTCTTTGTCTTTCAACAGGACGCGTGCCATTGTTGGTTTGAGTTCGAGTAGCTGCCTTATGGACGCTGCGGAACGGCGACGAACTGAGTCTTCGATGTATTTTCCGAGCAAAACGAATGCTAGTATGCCGATTGAAATCTCAAGGAAGTATACCCCGGACGCCATCTGGTCATTGACAGAGGGCACAAACATGGTGATTGCACCGTATGTCCAGCCTGCGAGGACTCCGATTGTGACGAGAACGTCCATGTTTATGTTGCGGCTTTTAAGTGAGAGGTAGGCGCCTTTGATTATGCTGAAGCCTGCTATCCAAACTACCGGGATTGAAACTGTGAAAATTATTAGACCATAGACCGTTAGACCGCCAATTATTTCGAAGAGCATTATTGCGCTAAGTAACCCAAAAATTGTGATTACTTTTAGAACCCCAGCCGCCATTAATCCCAAAAGAGATAAGGTAACTCGGCGTTTCATCTGTTTCAGTTCGCGTTCGGGTTGGGTGTAGATGTCGGCGCAGGATTGACTGCAGAAGTAGTATGTGCGGTCGCCAATTTTCCTGCGGATGGCTGTCTCTGTGTCAACGTCCATTCCGCATACGGGGTCTCTTGCTGTGGGCAAGGTGGCGGTTTCTCCTTCTGATTAAGAGTTTACGTGTAGGCTAAGCTTTATAAATATATCTATACAAGACATATCTTTTCCGATATCAAAGTGGTAGAGAAAGCAGGAAAAGCTCACTCCAGCCGTTTTATGATATGGTAGCCAAACTTCGTCTTCACAATACCCGAAATCTCGCCTTTCTTAAGCGCGAAAGCAGCGTTCTCAAACTCCTTAACCATCTTCCCACGAGAGAATGATCCAAGATCGCCGCCCTTTTTGCCCGATGGGCAAAGTGACACCTGCGTGGCTATACTTGTGAACTTCTCGCCCTTCTTTATCCGCTCAAGAACAGCCTTGGCTTCAGCCTCAGTCTTAACCAGTATATGTGAACAATGAACTTGGTTTGCCATAGCTAAGCCTAACAGAAGATTTGCTTTATAACCATTATTCAAGGATTGCAATATGTTTAATTTGAGCATCACTCTACGCTTCTTCCATGCATGAATGGGCTTTGGCAGAAGCAGTCATTACAGCCGCCGCAGAAATTGCCAAGAAAGAAAGAATGAAAGAAATCACCGAGGTAACCATTAAAATCGGTGAGCTACAGCAAGTTGAACGCGAGATCTTTGTTTTTGCTCTGAAGCAGCTTAGACCAGCCGAGTTCAAGAAAACGCGTTTCCGCGTGTCGAAAGGGAGGGCCAGACTCAAATGTCGAGCTTGCGGCAATACGTGGATTTTTCAGAAAACGGAGCTAGATGAAAAAACTGCTGAAGCCATACACTATGTGCCAGAAGTGGCGCATACTTACATCAAGTGCAAGCGATGCGGCAGCCCAGACTTCGAAATTGTTCAAGGTCGAGGAATCTGGCTTGAAAATGTAAAAGGAGTAGTCTAGGCTTTGGTTGATCCTCGAATAAGCGTAATAGGAGATAGACTCGGTGGAATAGGCAGGATAATAGCTGTCTCTTCTGGAAAAGGGGGGGTCGGAAAGAGTTTTGTGGCCACAACGGTAGCACTTGCTCTGGCCCGGAAAGGCTACAGGGTCGGTTTGTTCGATTTAGACTTCACCAGTCCTTCGACGCACATTATCCTTGGAGCAGGAGAAGTTGAACCTAAAGAGGACAAGGGTTTGCTACCGCCGGTAGTCAACGGACTGGAATACATGTCACTGATATACTACTCTGGCGGTCAAGCAGCACCCTTGCGTGGTGAAGATACATCAAACGCCCTAATCGAGCTTCTAGCCGTTACACGTTGGGGGAAGCTCGACTATCTCGTAATTGACATGCCGCCAGGGATAGGGGACGCGGTACTTGATTTGATAAGGCTTGTGA
>DUHG01000079.1 GCA_013330975.1 Candidatus Bathyarchaeota archaeon | reverse complement strand
GCGATTTCGTCGTTATATCAGAAAAAGCGTTGTCAATCGCGCTCAACAATATTATCGACGAAAGCTCAGTTGTTCCAGACCTAAATTCAAAACTGATTGCCCAAATCTGGATGAGAGTTTCTTGGGGGTATTTCCTTGGAATATTTTGTAATTTTGGTCCAAGACTGTTGCAGAGGCTGAGAAACTATCCCTTAGCAAATGGTAGTCGCCACAAGAAACTCGCTTTGCAGCGCGCAGGTCTTTTGCAAGCATTGATGTTTGGGTCAGAAGGTGGAATAGACGGTTCCAACCTTCCCTATTCCCTTGTAAGTCTGCCCTTGAAGGAAGGGGAAAAGCTAGCTATGGCAATTCAAAGCCATATCCTACACACAACAAACAAAAAAGTTACTGTTATAATAGTCGATACAGACAAAACATACACGTTTGGAAATTTTCATTTCACACCTAGACCAAGACCTCTGAAGGGCATTTACTCAATGGGTGGACTGTGCATGTATCTAGTGGGTCGAATTCTCAAACTCAAAAAGAGACCGACACCAATCGCCATTGGAGGAGAGAACTTGATCGTTGAAGAAGCACTAAAAATTGCCAATATCGCTGACAAAGCACGCGGTTCAGGTTCAGGGGCCACCGTCTGGGACATGGCTGCACGTTTCAAGGTGGAAGCCTCAGGTGTCACATGGAATATGCTTGAGACAATCAAGCACAAGCCGATTGTAATAGTGAGAAAAGAACACTAAGAGCAAAACGTCACTGTAACTAGATTCCCATTATNNAGTCTAAGGTTTAGCGTTCCAGGGTAAGGTTTGAAACCTAGCTTTTTGTTTATCTGGACGCCAACCCATGGAAGCTCAATGAACTTCTTGCCTTCGCCTTTACCTGCAAAAACTCTGCCTATCAACTCAATTCTTTTCAAGAGATTTGCCCAGCTGGCGCCTCTTTTTTATTAGCATCGAAACACAGGCGCGCTAAAACGAATTTACTTGTGATTATTTTTGTTCTTTTAGCCACTGTGCCACTTTCTTGAGAACCGGATCAGCCGACATGTTCACCACAGGCACAATCATTTTCTCTTTTGTTTCGATAGTTTGCTGGTAATTTGGCATTAACGCATATCCGACGAATGTCCAGTAGACTTTACCTGATTCAAGCAATGCTTTTGCGACAGCTTGGTTTGTGGCTGGAAGCGGGAAATATAAAAAGATCACACCCTCTGTCCAATAAAGTCCTGCCAGCTTGCCGCCNNCTATTTCGTTTTTGCTCAACGCTTTCACCAAGCGTAATCTGTTTAGCGTTGCCTTTTAACCTTGTCATGGCTAGAAAAAGATATAGGGAGCAGAAACCCCTTAGCCTCCACCACACTGTTGGAGAAAATGAACATTATGCCAGAGATTCGAGTAGCGCTCGTGGGCGTGGGAAACAGTGCATCTGCCTTAATTCAGGGCATACAATACTATAAAGATGCCCAAGACGATGTTACCGTACCCGGTCTTATGCATGTAACCTTTGGCGATTATCACATAAGAGACATCCGATTTGTTGCAGCTTTTGAAGTGAACAAGGCCAAGATCGGAAGAGATCTTTCTGAAGCCATATTTACAGAGCCTAATTGCGCCGTCAAGTTTGCAGATGTTCCACATTTGGGTGTCGAGGTTTCTCCAGCTCCAATCTTGGACGGTGTGGCGGATCACATGAGAAAACCATTCAATGTCTACGACGATAGTGGATTCAACAAGGCAGATGTAGTTCGAATTCTCCGAGACTCAAGAGCAGAAGTTGTCGTGAACTACTTGCCTGTTGGAAGTCGAGAGGCTACACGTTTTTACGCTCAAGCCGCGATAGATGCGGGATGCGCTTTTGTGAATTGTATGCCTGAATTCATTGGTTCCGATCCAGAATGGGCCAAACGCTTCGAAAATGCAAAGTTACCTGTTCTCGGCGACGACATAAAGAGTCAAGTGGGTGCAACAATTCTGCACAGGAACCTTGTACGTTTATGCTTGGACCGCGGTGTAATCGTGGATGAGACGTATCAACTCAATCTCGGCGGTGACACCGATTTTTTGAATATGACAGTTGAAGAACGTTTGAAGACGAAACGCGTTAGCAAGACCGAAGCTGTCACAAGTCTTGTGCCATACGCGCTGCCTACCCGAATAGGTCCCTCAGATTACGTTGCTTTCTTGAATAACAAGAAAATCTGCTACATCACTCTGAAGGGAAAGAAGTTTGGTGATCGCCCGATCTCCATAAACGTGAAGTTGGAGGTTGAGGATTCGCCAAACAGTGCTGGTGTCGTAATCGACTTGATTAGAGCTGCAAAGATCGCATTGGATCGGAAAATCGTTGGGGCACTGCTGAGCATGCCCGCTTACGCGTTTAAGCATCCTCCAATGCAGGTTCCAGATCCAGTTGCAAGGCAGTGGACCGAAGACTGGATTGCGGGCAAGCGAGATCGCTGATTTACCTACAAATATTTCTTGCATTTCCGCACATCGAAAGAAAAGGTTACCTGGAATGCTGTTTAGAAGCTTCAGTTGCCGTTTACCCCTTTTTGTTTTCCCGTAAAAACTTTTAAGCCCAACCTGCAATCACAGTAATAATATCTGCAAAAGGTGTATCTGAATGGTTAAAGTAGACGGAAACGACGTGCCCGAGGGATTGTATTATTCCAAGGATTTTGCGTGGGTGAAAATCGAGGGTGACAAAGCCCGCATGGGCATTACGGACTACGCCCAAAAATCATTGCGCGAAATCGTATATGCAGAGTTGCCAAACGTTGGTGGCGAAGTGAAGCAAGGCGAGCCCTATGGGACTGTTGAATCAGTTAAGGCTGTTTCAGATTTGGTAGCAGGCATAAGCGGGGCTATCGAGGAAGTCAATGAAGAGGTTAAGTCTAAGCCCGAAACGCTGAACGAAGATCCTTTTGGCAAAGGCTGGTTGCTCGTAGTAAAACCCTTGAATCTGCAAGGTGAATTGTCAAATCTAATGGACTTCAACGCTGCGGTGGAGTGGCACAAAAGTCAGGCGAAGTAGATGCCCAGACGCATAGTAATTGTCGGGGCCAACGCCTCGGGTGTTGAGGCTGCCTCAGCCGCGCGCAAAAAAGACCGCGCGGCAGAGATTACGCTACTCACGCTTGAAAAGACCGCAGGTTACTCTCGTTGTGGTCTCCCATTCGTTATCGGCGGCGCAATTCCAAGCTTTCGAGACCTAATCGTTTATCCACCCGCCTACTTTCAAATGCTCAAACTTAATCTGCGAACTGAGACCAAAGTAACAGCCATCAACACAAAGGAGAANNGCAAATCGATGAAGCTGTAAAAGCTGGGGCAAAATCGGCTGTTATCATGGGCGCTGGCTTGATTGGACTCGAAACTGGAGTTGCCTTGATAGAGCGTGGTCTGAAGGTAACTATTGTGGAGATGCTGCCTCAGATATTGCCAATGATGCTTGATCCTGAAATGGCTAAGCTGGTACAGGAATCGCTTGAAGCGAAGGGGATGTCTATACTTACCAGCAAAACCGTTGAAGAATTCCTTGGTGAGGGTAAGGTAACAGCTATAACAGCTGGAGGCGAACAGATCGAGGCTGATCTGTTCGTTAGCGCTTTTGGAGTACGCGCAAACACAAAACTTGCGGTTGACGCTCGGATACCTCTAGGTGAAACAAGGGCGATAAAAACGAATGGGCGGATGGAAAGTGATATGAGCGACATATATGCGATAGGCGACTGTGCTGAAGCTCCAAACATCGTTACACACAAGCCCTCCTGTGCCCAGCTGGGAACTATTGCAGTTAGGCAAGGAAAAGTAGCTGGCGCGAACGCGGCTGGAGACTATTCACTTTTTGGTGGAGTTTTGGCTTCAGCGGTAACAAGGCTTTTTGATATTGAAGCTGGCGTTACAGGACTAACTGAGAAAGCAGCGGCACGGGCAAGAATCGATGTGGTTGCGGGAGCCATAAGCTCAAAGACAAAAGCGGACTACTATCCGGGCGCACTGCCGATAAAAGTCAAGCTCGTGGTAGAGAAAGAGTCGCAGCGCATAATAGGCGCACAAGTTGTCGGAAGTGACGAGGTTACCCAACGGATAAATGCCCTTTCATTCGCAATTCAAAAACAAATGACCGTTAGAGATTTGGCAAAAGCAGATACAGCATATGCACCGCCACTAAATGAAACGTGGGAGCCAATGGTGCTTGCGGCTGAAATGGTGCTCATGAAGCTACGCTAGAACTGCCTTTTCTCCTTTCCCTCATATTTGTGGCTGTCTTTTCGTTGTCTAAAAAGTCCCAATATTCAGAGTTTCGGTTTCAGCTGACTGTCTCTTCTGGTCAGCTCAACTTGGTCGGAAAATTAATTAAGCCAAAGCTGCTGATAAGCTCGAAACACATAGGTGATTTGAAATGGCGATAAAAGTTGGAATTAATGGTTTTGGAAGAATCGGACGTTTGCTCTACAGAGCAGCACTCGAACGCAAAGCTGGAATTGACTTCGTTGCCATCAACGACCTTGCAGACGCTCAAACCAACGCACACTTGCTAAAATATGACTCCGTCCACGGGAGATTCCCGGGCACCGTAGAAGCGGCCGCAGACAAACTCGTCGTCAACGGAAAACCACTCAAGGTACTTAGCCAAAAAGACCCTGCGGTGCTCCCGTGGAAAGACCTCGGCGTCTACCTAGCTGTAGAATCAACAGGTTTATTCACTGACAGGGAATCAGCGTCAAAACACCTTCAAGCAGGTGCAACGAAAGTCCTAATTAGCGCGCCAGCCAAAAATCCTGACATAACTATTGTTATGGGCGTAAACGACAAAGACTACGACCACAAGAAACATAATATCATGTCAAATGCCTCCTGCACAACCAACTGCCTCGCACCCGTAAGCAAAGTTCTGGCAGACAACTTCGGCCTTGAGAAGGCTTTCATGACAACCACGCATTCGTATACAAACGACCAGAAAGTACAAGATTTGGTCCACAAAGATTTGCGGAGAGCGAGAGCGGCTGCCGTCAACATAATTCCCACGAGCACAGGTGCAGCTAAGGCAATTGGCGAAGTCTTGCCATCCTGCAGTGGAAAAATGAATGGCATTGCCCTGCGCGTTCCAACCCCGGATGTGTCAATCGTGGACTTAACAGCCGTGTTGGGAAAAGACGTCACTGCCGAAGAGATTAATGCGGCAATGAAAAAAGCTGCTGAAGGACCTATGAAAGGTATACTTGAGTATACGGAAGATCCGATTGTCTCCTCTGACGTGCTACACACAACTGTTTCAGCGGTATTCGACGCAAAATCAACGATGGTCATGGGCAATAAGAGCAACTTCGTAAAGATCCTTGCATGGTATGACAACGAATGGGGCTTCTCCTGCAGAATGGTCGAACTAATCGAGTTAGTCGGCAAGAAAGCAGGTCTCTGAAAATCTAAAACTTAAACTTTAAAAGCCCACCACCTATTTTTCTTTTTCAATAATATGTGAGTGAAGAACATGGCAAAGTATCTAACATTGGATGATGTCAAAGTCAAAGACAAGGTTGTTCTAGTCAGAGTCGATTTCAATAGTGAAATTGACCCAACAACAAAAAAAGTCACGAGCGACGTTCGCATTCGCGCTCATGCGGAATCGACACTCAAAGAGCTTGCAGAAAAAGGCGCAAAGACTGTTGTTATTGCGCATCAGGGAAGAAAAGGCGACGCAGACTATACGCCTTTGAAACAGCACGCTGAGGTTCTTGGCAAGATTCTGAAATGTCAAGTGAAATACGTTGATGATGTGTTTGGCGACAAAGCGGTCAAAGCAATCAAGGCAGTGAAAGGCGGCGAGATTCTGGTGCTTGAAAATGTGCGTAGTTGGGACGGAGAAACTAAAAGTGGGTCCCCCGATCAACAGGCCAAGACTGAGCTTGTGCAGAAACTTGCTCCATTGGCAGATTTGTTTGTTAACGATGCTTTCGCGGCAGCACATCGAGGTCACGTATCGATGGTTGGATTTACAGCTGTCTTGCCAAGTGCCGCTGGACGCATAATGGAACGTGAGCTGAAATCTCTGAGCAGAGCTTTGGAGAAACCTGAGAAACCATGCGTTTACGTTATGGGTGGGGCAAAAGCCGACGATTCACTGGAAATTAGCAAGTTTGTTTTGGGCAACAAAATTGCAGACTATGTGCTAGTTGGTGGAGTGACTTCGCAGTTGTTCCTGGCTGCAAAAGGCGTTGATCTTGGCGAGGGAAACATGGCCTTTCTGGCAAAGAAAGAATTGACCGGCTTTATCCCTGGCATAAAGACTCTGATTCAACAGTATCCTGAAAAGATTCTCATGCCTGACGATGTCGCCTTGGACATTGGAGGGAGACGAAAAGAAATTGCAGTTGGCAAGCTACCAACAGAGAATAGCATTTTCGATATAGGCACAAATACAGTCAAGAGATACTCTGAGATAATCCACGAAGCCAATTCAATCGTAGTTAGCGGACCGATGGGCGTGTACGAGAACAAAGAGTTCAATTATGGAACTCGGAAAGTCTTTGAAGCCATTGCGACGTCGAAGGCATTCTCGCTTGCGGGCGGAGGTAACACGATCGCAGCCATAAACGAATATGGCTTGTCAGCAAAGATTGGCTACATCAGCACAGCCGGAGGAGCGCTAATCGAGTTTCTTATGGGCAAGAAACTCCCGGGCGTGGTAGCACTCGAAACAGCAGTTCGTAGCAAGAAAGTCTAAAGATTATTTTCTCCTTCTTTCATCTCTCAAGTTTATAGTTGGCAGTATGGCAAATTAGAAATAAACCCGACACTGAATATGTTGGGCGAGGCGACGAAACCTGACCGATGTAGTTTTTGTTTTCGAGGTACATCAGCCACACCGATTACGTCGGACTGTATTCTGGGAGAACAAGATATTCAAAAGATTGAAGAAAGAACGACTTTTTGACTATTATTTTGACCATGAAACTGATAAAGCAATATTCAAGAGAGCTGCGAGTAAATGTTATTTTCCCTCCAACCGAATACTTCTCGAGACTATCGATAAATATGGGCGAGATGAAANNAACTATAAGCTAACGGATGACATCGGATTCCGTTTCAGTTCCAGATGGTGGAACGAATACCCCTTAACGGCCACTAAATACGCAAAATGGTTGGTTGGAACAGATGGACAGTGTATCAACATTTTCCCAGACTATGAGACTTTTGGCGAACATCATTGGCCTGAAACTGGAATCCATGACTTCTTAAGACATATCTCTGAAGAAATCCTGAACTGGGAATCTCTTCAAATGTCCACACCCTCTGAGGTCCTACAGAGATACACGCCCCAAGGCGAAATTGATGTTCCAGAAAAAGGAGGAACCGTTTCTTGGGCTGACCTTGAAAGAGACTCCAGTGGATGGTTGGGCAACTCAATGCAATGGGCATACTACAGCAGTCTTCGTAGACTGGAACCCATAGCGAAGGAATCAGGTGATCCTGAGCTGCTCAGGCTTTGGCGATATTTCCAAACAAGCGACCATCTATATTACATGTTTACTGCGGGGGGCGGGCCAGGTGAAGTTCACAGCTATTTTAGTCCGTACGAAACCCCCATGGATGCATTTGCGGTCGCACAGGCTCTGCTTTTAGATTTTGAAACTAGGCTCAGAACGTTCACCTTGACAGCTAACGAACCTTTCCTTTTCTACACGAACGCTGGAAAAGAATATTTTACTGGCGTTATGGCATGGAGCCTAAAGGGTCTCGCAACTGCTCTCAAAACGATTGACGTTAGGGCTTTGGAATTCCATGCCTCCAGAGGCGACTTCCAATTTTGGGCAGAGCACTCCCTCATGGACAAGATCTTGTCACGGGAATTCGACAGAGTGCGCAGTTCTAACTTGGTGGGCGAAGATCTTAGAGAAGCTTTGGCTGAGGTAGTTAAAAATAGATTCGATGCTTCTAGCAGGCAGATTCGGGGCTTACTGCATCTGACCTAGTTGGAACAACGCGTATGCCTTTATAAGAGCTTGTTTAAATAGTTCAACAGGTTGGTTGGGGCACAGAAATTGAGAGATGAACTTCCGTTTCCAGAAAAAGTCCTGCAGACACTTCACAACTTATGTGCCACTGCAGCTGATTTGGCTAGAAGGAGCGAGGAAATTGCTAGAATTATGCAACATGATCAAGGCGAAATTGAAAACATCCTAGATCGGCACAAATCAGAAGGCTTTGCTGAAAGCTTCATTGACAATGAAGGGAAAAAGCGGTACTACGTTACGCCAAGGGGAATAATCAAAGTCTGTTCACTATTCACGTAGTGAAACACGATGCGGGTAATTATTTTCACATGGGAATATCCGCCTAGAGTAGTTGGTCAACTAGCTCAGTATACATCTTCTCTTGCAACACAACTCGTAAAGAAGAAAACAGATACCTACATCGTAACGTACCACCCACAATTGACTGGCTCCGTTGAGGAACTTAATGGCGCAAAGATAACTCGAGTGGCAAATCCAGTTGCAACACACATTGGGATTCTNNGCTGTGACATTGAAGAACGCGCTAGGTGTTCCTTTCATCTTTTCTGTTGATAGCATTGAGGACCACCGCTCTCACGGTGCCAATGCACCGTATAATATGGCAATCAAGGGCATTGAATGGCTGGGCTTCTACGAATGCTCAGCAATAACCGTAAAGTCTGAGTGGATGTGCGACGAAATCAAAAAAATATACAACGTGCCAGAAGAAAAAATCAGATTTATTGCGCCGAACAAAAACGGTTGGATCACTAGCCTTTTGAAGGTGTATACTGAAATCTCGGGAGGGTCAGCCCCCAAATGACTTCGAACCTAAATGTCATGATGCTTTCCTGGGAATACCCTCCAAGAGTGATAGGCGGAATATCTCCTCATGTATTCTTCCTGTCTAAGAGCCTTGCCGAAGCTGGGGTGAAAGTTTATGTTATAACTTGCGACTTTCCGGGCGCACCAACTCATGAGACTGTCGAAGGAGTTGAAGTCTACAGAGTCGACTCATACAAAACTCCGTCTCCAGACTTCGCCACGTGGGTCTATCTCATGAACATGAACCTGCAGAAGGAAGCTGCTGCGCTTGCAGCCAAACTTCCGCAGAGAATTGACCTTTTCCACGCTCATGATTGGCTTGTGGCAACTGCAGGTATAGGTTTGAAGCATGTTTTTAGAAAACCCCTGTTGGTTACGATGCATTCAACTGAAATTGGACGTAGAGATGGAACTCATACAGTCACCGAGAAAATGATTCATGAAACTGAAGCTTGGCTTGCCTACGAAGCATGGAGAGTGATTTGCTGCAGTGACTACATGGTTCAACATGTTAAATGGGCATTCGGACTTCCAGATGACAAACTAGTTATGGTTCCAAACGGTGTAAACGCACGTGCCTACGAAGATCTTGATCATCAAGCCTGTGACTCATTGCGGCGCGAATTTGCTTTGCC
>DUHG01000098.1 GCA_013330975.1 Candidatus Bathyarchaeota archaeon | reverse complement strand
TTCTACGTATCAGCTTGTTGATGAATATGTCTTTGCTGAATATGTCCAAAAGATCATTTAATAGCGAAAAATCAGATGTGGCTATGGAATATTTCAGGGTTATTTCCTTCGTGAAAAGGCCGTAGTTAAGAATAGGCATTACTGATGCCAGCTTCAAAAAAGCCAAGTGCTCTGCTGACAGAGGTTTCTCGTATTTGGCGAAGAGAGTAAAAGTGTGCATTTCTTCATTAACATTCTTGCAGCTGATACGGGTGCTTACAGTTTTTTTGTTAATTTCTGGGTCGTTGACTTCGATAGAATTGAAGCATTGGATGTTCGTTGCATTAACCGTCCCTAAGTTTCTCAATGGCGTCAGCAAGCTGTGAAACGCCGTCAATGATAGGGTCTTCTACAGGCACCTTGAATCTCTTATGTAGTCTTGACTTGGCCTTTTTTGCCTCCTCATTAGACAGGTTTTCATGATTGATGCTTATTCCGACAAGAGGGCGTTGCGAAAGAAGTTTGGCTATCTTTATAACGCGGGATGGGTCAGGCATTGGGTAGCCTGGGAATCCATCCAGACATGACCGACCGGGGGCATCTTGCAACGTGAAGCCGTGAACCTGTCCCGCAGCTAATATCTCAAATCCTCCTGGGAAAAACGGATGCACCAAGCTTCCTTGTCCTTCGATTATTATGAATTCAGGTTTTTCATCTCTCCAAGAATCAACTATTGCCCCTTCAATTTCGCCTGAAACGAAGTCATTTATCAATGCATCAATAACGGTTCCATGTGGCCAACCTTGCATCCATCCAGTTTGTCCAGTGTAAATCATGTCGGCTCTGCGTTTACGTTTCCTCAATTCGTTAACTAGCATGACTGCCGTGGTTCTCTTGCCAATGGCTGAATCTGTGCCTAAAGTAGCGATTCTGGTTGAGTCTACTTTGCTGACTTCGCCTGTGTAGAAACGTTTGTGGTCTCTGAACATTTTGCGGACATCTATGATTTTGCTACCTTTTCTGGTAGCTATTGAAGTGAATCGTTCCTCATCCGAGATAAATTGGTGTAGCCCTGAAACAACACTTAGGCCTCGTTGCAAAGCATAAATAATCGCCTTATCGTAGCCTTCCGGCAAAATTCCTCCTTCAGAAACTGCTCCAATTATAAATGTTGACGGCTTAGTTTTCTCGTTTGCTTCTTCCAAGTTGCGAAATAGTGGGATTCCTCGGTTTTTTCCATCTAGTATTTCTCCTGCATCTCCCTCAGGGGCAGTGGAATCAACGACACCTACAATTTTGTATCTTGCGGTGTAACGTACAAGTCCGTGGGCTGTCTTGCCGTTTGCATTTAGGTATTCTCTTTCGCAATAGACTAACGCTTTTTCATCTGGCAAAGTTGAATCACGCTTTTCGTCCAGTGAGGATTACAACATATCGGTCGCCCAGATAGGGCTCCTTTTTATGCCTGTCCAAAAGTGCTATTAACCCGGCTGTGGATGCTGGAAGGACGCTTAGCCCTTCCTTTTCTCGTATTAAACGCGCGTAATCCGTCATGCTCTTGTCGGTTGCGTATGCTGCCCATCCATGAGTTTGCCTAATGACTGAAAGTGCGTAGTCACCGTCGATTGAACGCCAATTGATTAAAGGCTCGTTGATTGAAGTGTTTCTTATTTTTTCCGGCTTTAAGTCGAGACAGTGAGGCATGTTCTTGATGAAGGCATTAATTATTGGATTCATGCCGTAAGATGAGCCTGCGATGAAGCGCGGTACACGAGATGTTTTTCCTCGGTTGTACAAACTCAGAAAACCCTTGTATATTCCTGCTATGGTGGACCCGTTTGATGCGGGTACAGCCACGGCTGCAGGGGCATCTCTGAGTTCGTCGTAGATTTCGTAGGCGATTTCGCCGTATGCTTTGAACTGGATGTTGGTGTTGCTTCCGCCCGGATTAGCATCGTAATATCCGTTTCTTTCCGCTTGTTCACGAGAAATTCTCACTGATTCTTCATAATCTCCAGGAGTCTTAATTATTTCAGCGCCCCACTGTTTGATTTCTTTAATTCTGTTGGCATGGTATCCTTCAGGGATGTAAATTAGACAGCGCAATCCCGCCAAGGATGCAGCCAAAGATATTGCGGCACCATAGTTGCCGCATGAGGCGACTGTTATTTCATTGTATCCTCTGCGAAGAGCGTCAAGAGCTTGTGCGAAGGCGATGCGGTCTTTTTGTGTTCCGGTAGGATTTCCGCCTTCGAATTTTAAGTATATTTGTCGAAGTCCTACTTCTCTTTCAATGTTTCTTGCTCGGGTTAAGCTTGTATCGCCCACTTCTGAGTCAAGTATTATTTCAAAGCATTCTAGCCGTTCTTCAAGGGATTTGCTGTGGTCTCTGGCTGTCTTGCTTTCAAAATAAAGTTCGGGGGTTATTGACGGAACCTGTGCGGTTGCACCGTCTAAAAGGGAGAAAGGACCGCGACTTCTTAGATCATTATTTTCATGGTTAATATGCAATGGTTCTTCAGTCTCTTCCATAATTGTTCCTTGAATTTGATGCTATGCTGTTGAAAAAGGTCTGATTTCTAATAGAATTTTTGGACAACGTCGGATGAAAGAACTCTCTGATTGATAGGTCGAGAAACGATTTAGGCTTCAAATGATGCCAATCAGTTAACGGGTCAATGTTTGAAACGACCAACACTCATTGGACACCAGATAATTGGAAAGGCGATATCGCTTGAGTCATATTTAAAACTAACTATGGCATAAAACGGCAACGTAGATACCAAACCACCCCTAGCCGCTGCTAGAGTGGAGACCGTCAATTCACGCTTGAAGCAATGCGGTCTCAAGATACCGATCCCCTTTGGCAGAAGCAGAATATGTTTTTCCCAACTTGTTTATCGCGAGAAAGAAAAATTTGGTTTCAATTTATGAGCTTGATTCAGAATCGATGCGGACCATATTGGGCATTGAGGAGCCTGAAACCTTCAAGACTGGAGATGAAACACTGCCCACCCCAGTTGTCGAGAAGGTAAAATAGAAGCATCACTTTTTCTTCAGAGAAAACCTATATCTTTCAGCTTCAATGCCAAAGAAATGTTGCCTTTAAATTTTATTTTCCCAGTGAAAAAGGCTTTTTCACCGCTCAACTTGGAATTTACCATATCCATGAAATCCGATTCTGCCATGCCTATTGTTAGCGTTGGCGCCTGACATACTCCTTCTTCAACTTGGATTCTTTGATCTTTTATTTTGACTGTCCAGTTTCCGCGGTTGGGACCAGTAATGTCTACTTGAACGATTACATCGATTCCTTTCGCTTTTTCTGGTTTGAAACTGCTGGGTAAAGTTTTCTCGAAAAATTCTTTAGGTGAATTTGCTTCTGTCATTTGTGTTGAATTCCGTTTTTCGTAGCTTACGGCATATTGGTTTTTACACCTATCTGAACAGGTCAGCTTCTTTTGGTCTTATGAGTTGCCTCGCGGAAGCGTTCTCGGTAGGCGTGTATTTGTATCCTCTTATTATCGCGACTGGTCTGCCCTCATTTGCCTGACCGATGACCAGTTCTGCAGCTGATGCAAGTTCATCGGCGATAGCAGTTTGTTTGACTTTCAGGACATATCCAAAAAGGTCTTCTTCGCCTCGTCTGTCTTTTGTGGGCGTTATTCCTGCAATTCCGATTGCAACGTTTATCTCGCCCATTCTCAGTGGNNGCAGATTTGTCAGAATTGGTTGGGAGCAAAGCTATGTTGCTCTCTCCTTCGATGTTTGATTTATCCGCCCCGGCGTTAGCACAAATTGTCCCGTTCTTGGTTTCAGTGATCAAACTGTTATGTCCCAAACGTACTACTTCTTTTGTCTCCCGCATTACAACTTCAACGAATTTGGGGTCTTTATCAGTCTTTTGGGCTATCTCTCTAGCTTGTTCTGATGGCGAAACATCTTCAAGGTTGACAACTTTTCCCTCAGCTTTTGAGACAATCTTGTGAGTTACTACCAGAATATCCTTCTCTTCTATCGGGGTTTGTTGTTTTATTGCAGAGTCAACGATTATTCTCGCTAAGTCATCTCCTCTCTTGATCAGAGGCACGTTTTGAATGGGAAATATTTCAATCGGCTTCAAAGGCTTTTGTCTCCGCTTCGAATCTTTCGTAGGGCTACTGCTAGATGCGAGCTTTAAAGCTTTATGGACACAATTGGCATGCTGAAACTGCACGGAGTTTCAAAATAGCTAAGAGGGCTTGTTGACAAGATTTAAAACTGCTCAGATCCATGTTTATCTTCTTGAAAGAACTGCTTTCCTAGCAGTCGGAGGCTATTCAAGCTGGGAACTGAGAATCTCAACTTCATTTTCAACCCTAAGCGGATTGCCGTGGTCGGTGCAAGCA
Organism: Candidatus Bathyarchaeota archaeon; assembly: GCA_013330975.1. Classification (GTDB taxonomy): domain Archaea; phylum Thermoproteota; class Bathyarchaeia; order Bathyarchaeales; family Bathycorpusculaceae; genus UBA11855; species UBA11855 sp11852u. Next base: position 5,100 of record DUHG01000098.1, on the reverse strand, counting down.
ACAGGGAAACATCAATTGGCTCAAAAATTCTGAAAAACCTGACCAACTCGGGATTTGCCGGCGAAGTATATGCTGTGAATCCTTACCGGCAGACTGTGCAAGACAGAATTGCCTTCCCAACCGTCAGCAAAATCCCTGAGAAATTGGACCTCGCTGTGATTGCAACGCCGGCTCAGACTGTTCCTAGTATCGTTGAAGACTGCGGAGCTTCAGGCGTTCGCGGAGTAATTATTGTTTCGGCCGGTTTCAGAGAGGTGGGTGAGAAAGGTGCAAGACTCGAACAACAACTTGTAGACTGCCAAAAGAAATACTCTATACGCATTGTTGGACCCAATAGCTTCGGCATAATCCGACCGAAAATGAATCTTTTCGCGACATTTGCTGAAAACCTTCCATGCGCTGGAAAGACGGCTTTCATTTCGCAAAGTGCCGCATTATGTGCTTCTGCGTTGGATTGGTCTCGGGAGGCGCAGCTCGGATTTAGTGCTGTTGTCTCAACCGGTTCAATGATCGATGTAAATATGGGCGACCTCGTTGACTACTTTGCAGCCGACTCACAAACTCGAAGCATTATGCTTTATATTGAATCGATTAAGAATCCGCGGAAATTCATGAGTGCTGCTCGCAATTGTGGTCGAGACAAGCCTATCGTGCTGGTTAAAGCTGGGCGCTTCAAGGAGAGCAGTGAAGCCACATTCTGCCACAGCGGTTCCATGGCTGGAGATGACGCCGTATATGACGCTGCATTTAAGCGAGCCGGGGTTGTCAGAGTTGAAGCTGTCAGTCAGCTCTTTGACTGTGCTGAAGCTTTGGCGATGCAGCCAAGACCAACCCAGCCAAACTTGACAATTGTCACCAACGCAGGGGGACCTGCAATAATGGCGGTTGATAGTTTAGTTGCAGGAGAAGGCAGGCTTGCCAGACTAACTGAATTCACCAATAAAGCACTAAGTAACGAATTGCCATCCTACTGCAGCGTAGTAAATCCTGTCGACATCTTCGAAGAGGCAACGCCTGAGCGATTCCGCAGAGTTATGGAGATCTGTCTAAAAGACACGAATAGCCAGGGTTTGCTAGTCATCTATACTCTTCAGGGCGCCACCGATCCCGTTACCCTCGCCAAGACCATTGTTGAAACCGCAAAGTTGACACAGAAACCGGTTCTAACCTGTTTAATGAGCGAAGATGAACAATGCAGGGAAGCCCGCAAGATCCTGCACAGGAACAATATTCCCTCTTTCGTAACACCTGAAAGGGCTGTTTCCACGTTTATATACATGTTCAGCTATTTCCGAAACTTAGAACTCTTATATCAGACTCCAGATGAAGTGCAGTCTGCGCAAGTCAACAAGTTCCCTTTGAAAGGGGTGCTTAGAAGGGCTTTCTGCGAACGGCGGGCTTTCCTGAGCTTGCCTGAGTCAATGCGTTTCTTGGAAGCTTACCAGATTCCCACTGTCAAGACCCTCATTGCACGAACTCCTGAGGAGGCCAATGACTTGTCTTCTGACTTGGGTTATCCCGTGGTTATGAAAGCATTGTCTCCGCAGGTCTCGCATAAGTCGAAAATCGAAGGCGTTATCCTCAACATCTGGTCTCCTTCTGAGACATCAGGGTTCTTCAAAGACCTTTCTAACAAAGTCAAGAGTTACAGCGTTGACGCCGAGTTCCAAGGAGTCGTAATCCAACCTATGATTAGAGAGAAAGGGGTCGAAGTGTTGATTGGCGCCAAGAAAGATCAGCAGTTTGGCTCCGTAATTGTCTTTGGTATGGGGGGGATATATGCCGAATCCTTCAAAGACGTAAGCATCGGTTTTCCGCCGTTGAATCAGGTTCTTGCCAGAAGGCTCATCGAGGATACTGCTGTTTTCAAACGTGCGGCTTCCGCTGGGTTACCTTTTAACGTGGGAGTCCTAGAAGAAACGCTTGTAAAGTTTTCTCAGCTGGTCACGGACTTTCCAGAGATCAAGGAAATCGATATAAATCCACTAATCGTCAACGAACGTGGTGCTGTCGCAGTTGATGCTCGTATCGTCATTGAATGGGACAGGCTAATGAGGGAAGTCGCCGAACACAGCGACCAGGCATTAATCGCCTCCTATCCTGCGAAATACGTTTCGGTGCGTGAATTACGTGATGGCACAAAATTTTTGCTGCGACCAATAAAGGCTGAGGATGAATGTCGCTTCAACGAACTCTTTAAGTCTCTTTCTCCGGAGAGCATGCGGTTCAGGTTTTTNNGACTATGACCGGGAGATCGCTTTTGTTGGTGAGCTTCAGACTGACAAGCAAGTCATTGGCGCAGGAGGCGTTATAATTGAGGCTAACGGGAAAGTTGGAGAATTCGCCGTATTGGTTCGTGACCCCTGGCAGAGTCTGGGTCTGGGATCAATTTTGATGGATCAGATTTTGAGCGTGGCTAAAGACAAGAGACTTGAGAAGCTTTTCGCTTACGTTCTTTCGAACAACTATAAAATGCTGAATCTATGCAAGAAAAAGGGATTTAGGTTGGAAAGTTTGGACGATGAGACTGTGAAGGCATCTCTTAGCTTCTGAACTTTTGCAGTTTCTGAAGCATTTCTTTGTCGCCTTCGGCGTCTCCAGCGCAAGTTGCGATTATTCCGTCGACGAGACCATCTAGCCTTGCGGCGGTCTCTTCAACTTTGTCCATGGTTGTGGTTACTGGCCAGCCGATCATCTTGACTGTTTCAACATTTCTTGGTGTTCCAACTAGGAAGTATGCGAAGATCGGTTTGTTCATTTTTTTGCATTCTTTGGCGACTTGTTCCAATATTGGGAATGTCTTGTCTTCCAGCCTCATGAAGTATATGAAGTCCCATGCGCCTTTTGCTCTTTCAATGGTTTCTTCTACTGATCGTCTTGCTGTGAGTAGGCACCCCAGCTTGAGGTTTTTCAGTTTGACCGCCGTACGTAGGAAGTCTCGAGCTTCTTCGGAGGATTTTAGCATTTTTATTGGTTCTCCGTGTTTCGGAACATCTCCCATTGTTACGGCTAGTCCGTCGACACCCACGATGTCTGCTGCAAGTGCTAGTCCTCCTACTTCGACTGGACCTTTGTAGTGGAGTATGAATATTGGCACCACTATTTTGTCAGGGTATTTTGACTTAAGGAGGCAACTTACGACGGTTCCGCTTGGTGCTGGGAATCCTGCGGCACTGTCGGTTACGTTCCATCCGTCAACTAAGTCTTTCAGTTCTTCGGCGAGTTTCATGAATTTGCGTGTTGGGACAAACTCGTTCATTATTTTCATAGAGATAACCTCTTGGCTTAAGGGAAGATTGTCAGGGATTAAAAAGTCTTTTGCAAATGTCCTGCAATCACTTTACGCTTATTTTTTCTCCGCCTGTTAGCGGCACGACAAAACCGAAGATTTGAGGTCGCCTGCATACTAGCTTTTTTTGTTGTTGAGGAAATGTAAATAAGCTCATTTCCGAAAGGTTCGTGTTGAATAGACATGAAGATAGCAGTTGCTGGAAAAGGCGGAGTCGGAAAAACCCTGATTGCCGGAGGTTTAGCTTCTGGATTTGCAGAGAGAGGACTAAAGACAATTGCCATAGATGCAGACTCTTCCCCAAATCTAGCCTTAACCCTTGGTTTGTCGGCCGAAGAAGCACGCAAGATAGTGCCGATTTCGGAAAATAAAGAGCTGGTTGATTCCAAAACAGGGACAGGATATTCAGGAGTTTACCGCTTGTCCTTCACTGTGGACGATATCGTTCGTGACTATGCTGTNNGTTGTTTTGGATTTGGAGGCAGGCGTAGAGCATATTGGCAGGGGAACGGCCAGACAGGTTGATGCTCTTTTGATTGTCGCAGATTCAAACTTGAAGTCCCTAGAAATAGCCAAGCACATTCATGAACTGGCAACAGCTGCAGGAATGAAGAATCTCTATCTGATCGGAAACAGAATAATGAACTCGCTCCAGGAAGAAGCTGTTACGAGTTTCGCTGAGAAAAATGGGCTCTCAGTATTATCTCTTATTCCATTTGATGTCAAGGTTACTGAGGCGGACATGCACGGGGTAACCCCTCTGAAACAAAAAGATATCAAAGCGGTTCATGCCATAGAAAATATATGTGAGGCTCTCNNAACGGGAAAGTCAAGCTTCACGGCTTTGATGGCTAAATGTTTCGTTGACGCGGGTCAAGCTCCGTTGTTGTTAGTTGATGCTGATCCAGATCAAAATCTTGCTGAAATGGTTGGCCTTGACCTGAAAGCTGCCGGAAAATATACGATTGCAGAGCTGCTCGTAAGCACTTTCATAGAAAAAGGAGGTACTACCATTGGTATTCCACCTAAAGAACGTATAGAGAACACAATCTGGTCTAACGGTTTGTTTGAGAGCAGCAATTTTGACTTTATAGCTTTGGGCACTAAATGGGTTGAAGGTTGCTACTGTATGCCCAATTCGGCGCTGAAGGGCGCACTTGAATCCTTAACGAAGAACTACAAGTATGTGCTTATAGACTCTCCAGCAGGTCTTGAACACCTAAATCGGCGAATAACTTCGAAAGTTGATGATATTTTTGACATCTTGGATCATTCAAAGAAATCCTTGGATCATGTGAGAAGGGCCTATCGAATCGCAAAAGAAGTTGATATTCAGTTTGACAACTTTTACCTGATTGGCGGCTACAGATTTCCTGCCAAACTAGGTGCTACCGCCGAATCTGAATTGAAATTTAAGTACTTGGGAAAAATCTCTGCGGACGAGGAGCTTGACGAGTATGTTCTGATGGGTAAGTCCTTGCTTGATTTGCCTTCCAGTAACGCAGCCTACGCATCTGTGAAGGAGATACTCAGGACCGTAGGCTACGTCTAACACCAGTTGGCAGCAATCAAGTTTCTGAATGTCTTGCAGAAGCTTACCTTTGTCTTAATTCGCCATTGCTTTTGTTAGGAAAAAATCGGAAAAGTTTAAAAAGTGTGTAAGGTTTGGGTACTGATAAGCCTTTATAGAGGCACTCAAATTGACCACCAAAAACGTATCTCTGAAGATAGGCGAAATGAAGACAAGCACTGGTCTTGTCAAGAACCTTGAAGTTTCTATTGGAAGACTTGTTGACGACACCAAATATCCT
>DUHG01000139.1 GCA_013330975.1 Candidatus Bathyarchaeota archaeon | reverse complement strand
TTGAAAAATACCTTTTGCACCGCTCACTGTTTTTTAACGGAACCTATAAATTGGCAATCAGCACTAACAAATAAATGCATTAACATTTAACTTGTAAGTGTATAGGGGATTAGGGATGAGCACTCACGCAGAAGATTTGAAGCTCAGGCTAATGACTATCGAGCTCTTGCGAACTGCAAAATACAAACGCAATATCACCTACCGCGAACTATCTTCCAAGACAGGGTTGCCAGTCACAGTGTTGAGTCGCTACGCTAAGGGGCACGTTTTGCCAAACACAACACGGGCGAAACAGCTTTGGCGTGTTCTTACAAAACTCGTAGGGCTGGAAACTGAGCTTCGAAACAGAATAAAATTCGACGAACATGGATACTTCGACAATACCGAGATCGTAGGTGACTATAACATACTTCAACAAGCCGCAAACCACGCGCTGGCAAACTTTGCAGGAAAAAGGGTCACAAAAGTCATAACAGCCGCTGTTGATGGTATTCCTCTCGCAACTATGGTTGGCAATGCCCTTGGAGTTAATCTGATCGTGGCCAAGAGAAACAAAGAAGTCGGCGTAAAATCATTCCTCGACGAGACTTACATCCTCGGAAAAGATTCAGGTGTTACAGTTACGCTTTATGTTCCCAAGGATGCAATAAAGAAACGTGATAGCGTACTCGTCGTGGACGATATGATCAAGAGCGGCGAAACTCAAGAAGCGTTGGCCAACCTTGTCAAAAAGGCGAAAGCAGAAATCTCAGGCGTCTTTTCATTAATCTCAGTCGGGGATGAATGGAAGAAAAGACTGAAATTTGGAAACGACGCCCCAGTCGAGGTTGTCACCTACCTCAAGTCACCCTATGAAACAGAAAGTCGCCGCACTTAGACACCGCTAAATCTCTCGAGATACCCTTTGGGCCTGTGAAACCTCTGCGAACTATCAAATGGTGCAACGGAACTGTTGTGACGGTTGACCAAACCAAGCTTCCTCTCGAAATAGTTATGCTGAGGATCAAGACCGTAGACGAGATGACGGAAGCCATCAAGAGTCTAAGAATTAGGGGAGCTCCATTACTTGGTGCCGCCGCCGGATTTACGCTAGCTCTGGCAGCATACCATTCGAAAACAAGAAACAAAGAACACCTTCTAGGCATACTGGAAGACACCGCAAAGATGATAAAAAGTACCAGACCTACAGCTGTGAATCTTTTCTGGGCAACTGACAGAGTNNAACTCATCAAAGATGGCGACATTATTCTGACTCACTGTAATGCAGGTGAGTTGGCAACTGTAGAATTTGGTACAGCATTAGGCGTAATACGGGCTGCCTGGAAACAAGGAAAGAGAATCAAGGTCATTGCCACTGAAACTCGACCGCTACTCCAAGGTGCAAGGTTAACTGCCTACGAACTAAAACGCGATGGAATCCCTGTTACGCTGATCACAGACAACATGGTGGGCTACGTCATTCATAAGAAACTGGCAAACGTGGTTGTAGTGGGTGCAGACAGAATAGTCCAGGATGCCGTTGTCAACAAGATTGGAACGTTCACTGTCGCAGTAATTGCCAAGGAGCACAATGTACCTTTCCTGGTCGCCGCACCAACATCAACGTTTGACTTGAATTGCACTTCCGACGACGTAATCATAGAAGAGAGAAAACCGACAGAAGTCACTCATTTTGGTGGTCAACAGGTTGCCACAAGCGACGTACCAGTTCTGAATCCGGCATTTGACATCACACCGCTGTTCTATGTGTCGGCCATTGTCTGCGAAAATCGTGTCTACCGAAAGGAAGATTTTACAAAATTCAAAACCAAACGTCTTCCTACATAACCAGTGACATTATTCTGTCGGATGAATCCACGCGTCCGGGTTTCTGTATTGCACAAATGGAGAGGTCGCTGGTTTTTGTCGTCGACTTTCTAGAATTCCGCGGATTTTTTCAATCAGTTCTCTGTGTCGCTCCTCATCACTTATTATTCCAAGAAAAACGGTCTTAAGACTTCCAAGATCCACGTCATAGTTTTGGTTTATTTCCTTTACCAAAAGCTCCAGTGTCTTCAACTGAATAAGAACGTAATATTCTTCACCGAGCACACTCTCGAAAACAATAAGTTTTTCCGCCAATTCCAATAAATCTGAATCTGACAGTTTCTGTTTTTTGGAAATCTCGGTTTGCAGACTTTCGATAGCGCGCCATGACGCACCAGTGTTTTTCTCACAGTCTTTTGGCTTTACACTATCTTTGGCTATGCTTTCACCTATACTCTTGAGAATTGCTGAGTGTTTCTGNNGCAATCAGTTTTCCAAGTGCCTGTGCGTTGCTATTCTTCGTCATTCAGCATCCCTGACTGAGACTGTCATCGATTTGATAAATGGTTTATGAACTGGAGATTCATCGATAGAAAAAGTAAAGTATAACCGCCCAAGAGTAGACTATTCCAAAAACATCAAGCCAACAATGGTTGGGACTGAATGAACGAGAGAAGCAGCGAAGCAACAAGTTCTGAAATTAAGGCAAAAGGACTTTTGACTGAGAAAGGAGTTCAGATATCTGAAAGAAGCAGCATCGATGCTCTTTGTTCGCGGGGCTATGGAACAACAGAGAAAGAAACATTTAGACTCACTTTCTACGAAGCCCTTTATCTCCTCGACAAAGAACAATTGGAAGTCTTTGAAAACAAGACTGCGGCAAACTTCCAAACACTTCTCCAATGCTACCAGGAGAAAGATGAAAATGCTTGGGTTAACTATCTGGTTTATAGAGATCTAAGAACCAGAGGCTATGTTGTCAGAGAAGGCTTCGGAGTTGGAACGGATTTCAGAATCTACGAACGAGGAGCATACGGGAAAGATACAGCACAATTTCTTGTTCTAAGCATCCAGGAAGGCAAACCGCTACCGATAGAAGACCTGAAAAACGCCATGAAACAGTGTCAAAGTCAGAAGAAAGAACTCATTATCGCAGTTATGAACCGACGGGGAGAAACGGTTTACTATTCAGTCTCGCCACTAACATTCAAATAGGGAAGATCAGCAATGCCTACTTTTCATCCGGTAAAAGGAATGCGGGACCTACTGGCGGAAGATGCAGAGATGCTGAATTCGGTAATCTCAAAAGCCAGAGAAACCGCAAAACTGTACGGATACCAAGAAGTCATAACCCCAGTCGTCGAGCCTTTTGAACTCCTGAGCGCAAAAGCAGGAGAAGAAATCCGTTCACGCATGTTCNNCTTCAATAGCTCGGCTGGTAACTGGTGCTTTGAAAAACGACCCTAAACCTCTTAGAGTGTTTGCTGTCGGAAGTGTTTACAGATATGATGAACCGCAAAGAGGCCGCTACAGAGAGTTCTTTCAGTCAGATTATGAAATCGTCGGAACTTCGAGCCCTGAAGCTGATGCTGAGACAATCCTACTAACGGACCGACTTATGAGAGCGGTTGGTCTTCGCAACTACGCCTTCAAACTAGGGCATGTGGGCATCTTGCGAGCAATCCTTACTCAGGAAAACGTGGATGAGAAAACGCAAAACACTATCTTGCAACTAATGGACAAGAAAGAGTACGACGCCGCATTTAAACTCGTTGAATCACAAAGCTGCCAATCTGCTCTAAATGGCNNATTCCAGAGATAGAAATTGCCCTGGGCGGAGGAGGAAGATATGACAGACTCGTGCAAGCATTCGGAGGCGAATCGACACCTGCAACCGGTGTAGCCCATGGATTGGATAGGATCGTCATCGCTATGCAAATGCAAAAAGTTCCTTCAATAGCAAGCGTGAAAAATAAAGTGGCGGTGTTCCCTGTGAGAGAAACAATGATAGCTGAAGCACTTAGGATAGCGCAGATGCTAAGAGAGGCGGGAATCTCGGCTGAACTTGAAATTATGGGGCGCAATATTAACAAGGCGCTGGAAGATGCAGATCGACGACAAATGGATTTTGCGGTGATAATCGGCGAAAAAGAATTGAAACAAGGTTGTGTCGTTTTGCGGAATCTGATAGGACGAGAACAGACTACCGTTGGGATTAAAGAGCTAGCAAAAATATTAAAGGCTCAAGACCAAACAAAAAAGTGATTTGCCTCGAAAACGAGGCNNGGTTTCTCCTAGAGTATCAAGCATCAGCTCGCTGTTTTCCATCTCGTCCAAAGCTTCTTTCAGCGATTCAGGCAATGAAACAATGTTCTTGGCAACTCTTTCGTCGTAGCTCATGTGGTAAACGTTCAATTCCACTGGATCGCCTGGATTTATCTTCTTCTGAATACCATCTAGACCAGAAGCTAACAGAACCGCAAACTGGAGGTACGGGTTACCCGACGGATCGGGACAACGGATTTCACATCTCGCCGCAGCCTTCTTTCCTCCGAAATTCGGCACACGAATCAGCGGTGATCGGTTTTTATGTGCCCAAGCAAGGTAGACTGGAGCTTCGTAGCCAGGAACCAAACGCTTATAGGAATTGGGCCAAGATGCTAGGACGGCACACATCTTTCTCCCGTTTGCCAGCTGCCCGCCAATGAAGTTCATTGCTAGGTCTGAGAGGTAGCCCTTCCCCGGATCATCCGAGTAGAACATGTTCTCTTTAGTAGCTCTGCTCCACAGGCTTTGGTGAGTATGCATTCCCGAGCCATTTATTCCTGCAAATGGTTTGGGCATGTAGGTAGCTATGTATCCATTCATTGCTGCGACAACCTTTGTGACCATACGCATTGTTATGGCCCTGTCCGCCGTAACGAGCGCCTCGTCATACTTGAAGTCAATTTCGTTTTGACCTAAAGCCACCTCATGATGAGATATCTCGATTTCTATCCCAAATTGCTCTGCTGTGTCTGCAATGTCTCTTCGAAGATCGTCAGTAAGGTCGCCTGGGTGATAGTCAAAGTAGCCCGCCAAGTCTATTGGTGTGGGCAACTGGGATCCGTTTTCTTTCACGACAAAGAATTCTTGCTCTGGCGCACAGATATAGTCATAACCTGCCTTATTGCACTTCGCAATAGCGCGTTCAAGTATGTACCTTGGATCGCCTTCGAAACGCTTGTTCTGAGGAGTGTAGACGTCACATATGAGTCTGCAAGAGGATTTTTCTTTTGGTCGCCAGGGAAGCACTGCAAATGTGGTGGGGTCAGGGTAGAGAACCATGTCAGACTCTTCAATCGGACGGTACCCTGTTATCGATGACCCATCGAATGATTGACCGTTTTCGAAAATACTTTCGATGTTCTTTGATGTGACTGCCAAGTTTTTTATGATGCCATTTATGTCAGTGAATTGAAGCCGAACGAATTTGATATCTTGCTCCTTAATTGTTTGGACAACTTTTGTAACGTTTTGCTTCCAAACTGGATCCTTGAAATTCTTCATCTTTTCTTCCTCGGAATCTTGTATTTTTCAAATGTTATGGAAATAACACTCAACATAAACTTATTTAAGTTTATCTATTGTTTATATAAACAAATGTTCAAAAAGTGATGAAACTATGCGACGATATTTTTGACGTTGTACAAGCCAATCCAGCGCGGCTTTGGAGCTGCGTAGCGTATACATGAGATTTCTCGGCTGAACTATCGTTCCCTGCGTAGAAAGTCGCCGATGTCAGAAATGTTTTTTATCGCAACCTGACTTGATTTGGTCTGCGAATCTAGACTTGCGAGAGCCCTGCCGAAGCCGAGACACTCGCCAAGCTGGTTCAAAACAAGAAGATAATCATTTTTCCCTGGAGATCCCTGCACATTCACAATACC
>DUHG01000031.1 GCA_013330975.1 Candidatus Bathyarchaeota archaeon | reverse complement strand
GTATTAGTTAGCCCCTACGGGAACTGCACATAGCCTGAAAAGTTAAAATAGTCCGATGAAGAGGTGAAAAGGTATGGAATACATTTACGCTGCTATGCTCCTTAACAAAGCAGGAAAAGAAATCAACGAAGAAGGCTTAACGAATGTTCTGACAGCAGCAGGGATTACTGCTGACCCCGTGCGAGTCAAGGCACTCGTTGCTTCTTTGAGCGAAGTCAACATTGACGAGGCAATAAAGGCCGCGCCAACAATGATGGCAGCTGCCCCTGTTGCAGCAGCCGCGGCTGCTCCAGCAGCAGAACAGAAAGCTGCACCTGCAGAAGACAAGAAGAAGAAGGCTGAAGAGGAAAAAGCCAAAGAGGAAGCGGCGCTCGAAGGATTGGGCGCTCTTTTCGGGTAAGATTTGCCCNNCCCAAAAGCCGTGCTCAACAAAAGGATTTCAAAGATAGCAAATGCGACAGTCATTGCAACTGCGGAAATAAGCGCTGCTTTTTTTCCGAATTTCTTGTATGTTTGGGTAGCTAACGTTCCAGCGAAAAAGAAGTCTCCAAGCCCTAACGCAATTGGTTGAAGACCGAGGATAGCCTCCGGATTAAAGATAGGGGGAACTACGGGCATGTAAATAAGTATGGGCAGGCCCAAGCTCGCAATGTGTTCAGCCGCAGGTCCCATGACAGGTATGACCAGCACTAGAATGAAATCAATCACAGTTAGTACCGCGGCAAAGATGAAAGTTGTCTTCCAGGTAAACAGCGAAGAGAGATATAGCGTAATCAAAATGGCAAAAATAATGCCGAAAGCATCAAACAAGACTGGGAACCAGATAAAAGTCGAATTGAAGGCAAGAAAAACTGTTANNCGTTTCAGTTCCACCAACAGAGCTGCACAGGCAAAAACCGCCAAACCGCAAGCCGCGAGCCCCCCAAAAAAAGTGTAATCATTATTGACAACGCCAAGCAAAGCAACAATGCCAACAACAAGGCTAGCGGTCAAGAATGCTGAAATGAAAAGCAATGCTCTTCTTTTGTCAACAGCTGAGAAAAGATAGGAAAACGTAAACAATAACGATGCGTAGGAGAACATAAACACGGCGATCAAAGCCATCGAGGGTATGAAAACAACAATCGACACCACCGCAGTAATCAATGCCACCAGTGCGATAATGTCTCTCGTACGGAACTCTCGCTCTTCAAGAGTTGCTTTCATTCTTCCTTCCACACGCTTGCTGAGCAATAAAGAGGCTATTGTAACGAGAAAAAGTGTTAATGGCATGGCAATATCGAAAGTCAACATAGACCGTCAAGTAATTCGAGGAGAAATTTAAACTTTAGAGCTCAAAGTACACGTTGGTTATTGCCAGTGAGGCCAAGAGAGCCTCCTCAGTCCGAACTGTCTCGGTTCCCTGATTCGGAACAGTGTTAACAACAAAATCCACGATTTCATCCAGCTTAATGCCTTCATCCCGTGCAATATCTATTAATCCTCTCGTTGGAGCACCAAACACCACGAGAATACTTGCTGCCTTCTTCCATTTCTCCGCTAGTTTTCCGGCGACCTGGGTTAATGGATCACCCCTTTTTGAAGTCGCAATGCGTAAATCCCACCTTCGGTCGTCAACAAGATGCCTCAGGGAGTTTGCAGTTGAAACTGTGTACCCCCAGTATTCTCGAATGTTCTTGGGATTGGCAATAGCGACTTCCAATGGCTCATCAACCCGAGTAACTCGAACGGTAAGCCTCTTACCAACAGTGAACTGTCTTCCCGCGAGCAGAGCAGGCTCTTCGAAGCCTATGTCAACCAACGCGCCATTCCTAGTCTTAGATATTACCAAGCCTTCCCGGCAATCTCCAATCTTCAGGTCTTTAGCGGTTTTAGTCAGTGGATGGTGCGGGGTGCGAAGTGGAGGAAGAATCCCTGCGTACTGTAGCTGGGGTTCAAGCTTGAACAGCCTTTTCCTCAAGTACTGAGGTGTTTCCATGTAGGAAAGCAAAGTTGTAATCAAATTGAGATCAGCATTCTGGATCATCAGGGGATTGTCTCGAAAAACAACTATTTCCTCCACCCTGAAGATGGAGGCTGCTCTGCCTACTAACCCAATTTTTGAAGTCTTTTCCCTTAAATGTGGCGTATCAGAAACAAACGATGCAGGNNAGCCGATATAAAACTGCTTGTGCAGGCGTGAATCTGATAATGGAAAACTCACCACTGGACAACTTGGATGAAATCAGAAAAATCGACAAGAGCAACATGCTTTCTTTTCAGGCAGACGCGCCCGATCACTACAGCAATGCAGCGAGCATCGGCGAAGAATGCGCCTTGGATTGTCCCAAGACCGAGAACATTATCATCGCAGGAATGGGAGGCTCAGCAATTGGTGGAGAGATAATCAAAGATTGGGTCCGCAACGAAGCGAAAATCCCAATCGAAGCCAACAGGGACTATACGCTGCCAGAGTATGTAGACGCAAAAAGCTTGGTGGTAGTCTCAAGCTACTCGGGCGATACCGAGGAATCGCTTAGTGCCTTTCTCGACGCAAGAGTTAGGGGCTGTATGACGTGCTGCATTAGCTCAGGAGGGACANNGCCACTGGAATATTTGATACCGTGCCAGTAGTTTATGGTTTCGGCTTCTATCGCAGCGTTGCCCAGCGTTTCAAGCAGCAGTTCAACGAGAACTCCAAGGTCCCATCGAAATGGGAATTCTTCCCTGAGCTTGATCACAACGAAGTCATGGGTTGGGAAGAAAATGGAGATCTCACAAAACACTTTTCTGCAATATTCATAAGAGACAAAAAAGAAACGGAGGAAACTCGTAGCCGAATCGAAATCACTAGAAAGCTAATGGCGCAGACTGTTTCGAAGCAATTCGAAGTCTGGAGTCAAGGGACAAGCAGATTGGCTAGGATGCTTTCCACAATACTCGTAGGTGACTTCACAAGCGTATATCTCGCAATCTTGCGAAAAGTGGATCCAACTCCAGTTCNNAGTTGGAAAGACTCGCAAATTCTTGAGACTAAGCAACGAACTTCTTGAAGCTCTCTTCGGCATCTTCAAGCGACAGCATCTGGGGCGAACGCTTGAAAGCATAAGCACATACTGGCAGAACGGGTCCTTTCTGTTTTCTCTTCAATGCAAGTTTCATGGCTCGGACGATGTCAAACAAAACAGACCCGGCATTCGGAGCATCAACCGTCGAAAACTTCAGGTCAATTTGCATCGGCGTATTGCCAAAGTAAAACCCGCTGATCCAGAAATAGCTGTCACGTTTGTTTTGGAGAAAATCTACATAGTCCGTGGTACCAGCTACAACGTCAGCCTTATAGGGGAGGGATGAAGCCACCGACTGCGTCTTGATAGCACGCTTGGCTTCCCGTGTTCGCTCCAACGTGTCCAAGGACTCTGTTCCTCCGCCAACGTCAAGCTGGTAAGTCTCTGTGATACGAACTCCATTAGCCGAAAGCAAGTTGAGCAAAGTCTTATGCAAGGCAGTAGAACCTACCTGGTCAACCAAGTCATCGCC
>DUHG01000081.1 GCA_013330975.1 Candidatus Bathyarchaeota archaeon | reverse complement strand
TTTCTCGGTTCTTCAGGAGGCAGTCGAGCGGTACAAAAGTGAGGTTCCAATATTCAAGAAAGAACGGGTTGTCGACTCAGAAGGGAAAGTCACTGAGTACTGGGTTTCGGAAGAACATGAGCCTTAGTTAGCATTTTACGTTGCCAAAACCTTCTTGAAGGCGATAATGCGCATTTTGTTTCGTGTAGAAAAAGATGATAACAGCGTTGGCAGGTGGGGTTGGGGCNNTGGTTCAAACTCGGTGACAAGGACATAGCTACGCACGTGCTTAGAACCGCTCTTCTGAACAAGGGAGTTACTCTGTCTGAAGCCACTGCCAAAATCGCACGCTCTTTTGGACTTGGATCGGCGATTTTGCCAATGACAGATGACAGGTTCGAGACTTGGATTAGGACAAAAGAGGGTACTTTTCATTTTGAAGAGTATCTTGTCCAAAGGAATGCGCAGGATAGCGTGTTGGGCATTGACTTTATCGGAGCAGGAAATGCAAAGCCAGCACCCGGCACAATNNGGAATCAGAGAGGCGCTTGAGAAAACGCAGGCAAGAAAGGTGGCGATTAGCCCGATTGTAGCCGGCAAGCCCATCAAAGGCCCTGCAGACAAACTACTAAAAGCAGCGGGTTGCGAGGTTTCTGCCTTTGGGGTTGCTGAGCTCTTTAAGGGTATTCTGGACGCCTTCATCATTGACGCTGCTGATTCTCAAGACAGGAACAGAATAGAAGAGCTTGGAGTCGAGGTAATAGTTACAAACACAATTATGCAAAGCATGGAGGACAAGGTTGCTCTAGCCAAGACTGTTCTCGAAGTATAGATGGAGGACGTTTCCTTAGAAGTAAGGGTTATATCTTGAGCTGCCGCAATAAAACACAAACAGGAATGTGACATCTTGGAAAGAAGGAGCTATGATTGGTTTGAGAAACGGAGAAGGACAAAAGGACTAGAGCTTGCACATGAACAAATAACAAAAGCCTTTGACACAGTAACTTTGCTGCATAAAGCCACAAAAAGCTTTGCGGAAGGAAACCTGAAAGACGCCAAGAAGCATATTGATAATCTTTTTACGGCAGAAGAAGAGGTTGACAAGCTTCGAACCAATGTTTTTACCGAGCTTTCCAAGGGAGCTGCCCTGGTGGCAGATTACCGCGAAGACTTGTTGCATCTCGTGAAAAGACTAGACACTCTGGCAGATCACACCAAGGACGCTGCACGATGCCTGCAGATGCTGGGCGAAGCCAAGATTCCTGAAGAGTTGTGTGGCAAAACCGTTTTCATGACTTCTAAACTTGTGGAGACGGCTCAAACATTGCGAGTAAGCATTGAGAAGATTTCCTCAAATCCTAGTGAGGCGATNNGTGATCAATTGTGGAGCCATGGTTATCTTTGATGATCTGATAGAGTTCATTGAGCATGCTGCTGACATGTGTGCAGACACTGCCGACTACATTGTGGTGCTTTCGAGCAGGGAGTAGAGCAGAAAGCATCACCTTGAAAGGTTTTGGTTATAAGAAAAGTGGCGGGCCCGCTGGGATTTGAACCCAGGACCTCCGGCTCCGCAGGCCGGTGTCATAATCCGTACTAGACGACGAGCCCTCAGGGTTAACTTGTTTAACTTGTATTTTTGGATTTAGGCGTGAAAACTTGGATACTACTCCGCCAATAGTCAGGCAGGGTTGGCTTTGAGGTTCAGAACGTCGCCAAGTAAATCTTCAATAAAATCCGAGGGATTTTCGAATCTCTATCCCAACCTCAGCTGTCGACATGTTGGCTCGAATAATAATCCAGTTCCCGACAAGCGCCAGAAAAAGTCCTTTGGTCCGAACTTTCTTAAGTTCGGCGATGCTCTCAAAGATTTCGTGGTTCTTTCGAGCTCCAACTATTCTGCTGTAGGCCTCATGGGCGGGAAGGTCTAGAAAGAACATAACCTGCGGTTTTGGCACCAAGAGAGCAAAAAAATGGTAGGCGATATTATGTAACGGGGCAGGCAAATATGCTGTTCCCATCAGATAGCGCACGAAAATCAAATAATCATATTTTTGCCACGTGTAGAGAAGAATAGAACGAATTACATCCAGCAGGTAGAAAGCTGCAGCGGCAAAATGCGCGCTTTTGCCCCTGCTGTACAAGAAACGTTGGGTCATAACTCCGAAAAAATTGTCGTTTGAAGGATGGGAACGAATACAAACGGTTTTTCCTTTTCTTGAAAGGAATTTGGCAAGTTCTATGGCTTGGGTGCTCTTTCCAGACGCGTCTAAACCGTCAATTACTATGAAAGTGATGCTATATGCCTCCTGTCAAGACATAAAATGTCAGAGCACTCAGGAGCGGCACTGTCAGGTTATCAAGTCCTAAAGGAGAAAAGTTTTCGGCAACGGTAGCAACTGTGGCAACTGCAAGTGCTGCCGAGATTGAGCTGTGAAGAGGAATTGGGTACAAAACAGAAAAGAAAACGAGACTAGCTGCCAGACCAAGGAAACTCACAGCAAACATTGTAAGTGAGCCCTCAAAGCTCTTGTCAGCGAAAACGTGGTAACGCCTTCTGCCATATTTTTCTCCAACCAAAGCCGCAGATGCATCACCATAAGCCATTGGCAGTATTCCTGCCGCAATAACATAGGGCTTTGCGGAGAAAAACAATGCTAGCACTGTATAAGAGATGGAATAGAACATAAGACCAAGCTGGTGTCCGCCTTCGGTCAAAGCAGAAAGACCGCTCATCTTCTCGTAGAACCTTTTGGAGGGCGAATAGGATGAGGCAAGGAAACTCACAAGAATGAAAGGAGCGGCCACAAAAAATGGAAAATTGACTGGAAAAGAATTGTATGAAAAGAAAGGAATCAAGAAAGGCAAATTCCCAATCATCATGTGCAAGAACTTCCTGGAGGTCTTGCGGGACATCAGTTTGTGACTTGCCATTTTCCCCGCGGCAAGAATAATAAGAACGATGTAAGCATAGCAAATGAGAAGCAGTGCTATATTCTGTAGCAGTTCGATGTCAACCATAGTTTCTTCTATGGATCCCTAAAAATATAAGCAATCCAGAGGCTTGCCAAGACGCAGAGTTTGGCGGCTGTGACAATTCCAGTAGTAATATTGGGAAATGTGCGGTAACCGAAGCGTGCTTTTGTTTTTGGCGCAACAGTCAGCTATTTTCTTGTGCGGGGGCAAGCTTTTATGTAGAGTCTGGAGCTTGCTAGACCGGGTATTTTGTCGATATTGTTGAAAAAGACCTTCTCCAGTTCCTTGACGTCTTCGGCCTCGACTTTTGCTATGGCATCCCAGTTTCCTAGTACGAGACGCGCTTCTTTTACATGTTTCACTTTTCTGATCCGAAGAATGAAATCTTTCTTCTGTCCGGGTTTCAGGCTGAAAAGGATATAACCAGTTTCCATTTTAAATCACCTACTCCAAGACCTCATCGTCCACGCTCAATAGCGTGAGCGTCGATTCGACGCCTTCTACGAGATGAATTTCCTCCATTACGGTATTCTCAATGTCGTGGATTTTGGGTAAATCTAGAAAAACTATGGCGTCATAGTCCCCGAAAAGCAGCTGAGCATCTTTGACTCCTTTTATTTTTGCTATTCGCTCTAGCACCGAACGGTTGTACCCGCACATGTCTGATTGACCTGCTATCTTGACAAAGATATAGGCTTCCAAACAATATCCCCACCTAGAGATTAGACCCAAATGATATTTAGACTTTGCTCGGAGGCGCCCGACCTAGAGCGATGGCAACAGGGGGCGGATAAGGAGAGCCCTAATGGCAAAGCTAAAAAGTTCGAATCAGAGATTATTACGTTCCTGAATCAACTTGGAGGAGAAATAGTTGTTCAATGCAAAAGAATTCATTGAAAACTCGCTGAAAGAAATTAAGATAAAAGTCAAGGACGCCAGAGTAATAAGCGCATGTTCTGGGGGGGTGGATAGCACAGTCACTACTGCTTTGGTCCACAAGGCCCTTGGAAACAATGCAATCGCCGTGTTTATAGACGATGGGCTGAGGAGAGAGGGCGAACCAGAATTTGTATTAAGAATCCTCAAGCAGTTGGGCATAGAAACCAAATACGTTGATGCGAAGAAAGTTTTCTTTGAGGCTTTCAAAGGAAGAACCGACGCTGAGGAAAAGCGAAAAGCTTTCAGGGAGACGTTCTACAGGACCTTCGGAAGAGTCGCTAAGGAAGAGAACATCGGGTTCATAGCTCAGGGAACAATAAAGGCAGATGTAATTGAAACAGTGAAGGGAATAAAATCTCAACACAACGTTTTGGAACAAATAGGGATCAGCCCCGAAAAATACGGCTACAAAATACTGGAGCCACTGAAGGACTTATTCAAGCCGGATGTTAGGAGAGTAGCCCGTGAACTTGGCCTCCCAAAGGAGATTTCGGAGAGGATGCCATTTCCAGGTCCAGCACTATCGCTGAGAGTATTAGGTGAAGTTACACCTGAAAAGGTTGCGACCGTGCGCAAAGCCACCGAAATTGTTGAAGAAGAGACACTTGAAATGGGGACTTTCCAGAATTTTGCAGTGCTCCACAACGACAAGGCTACTGGGATAAAAAATGGAAACAGACTCTACGGTAATATTATTACTGTGAGAATTGTGGATTCACAAGATGCGGTTGCAGCTACGGCTAGAAATGTTCCCTTTGAAAAACTCTCAAAAATCTGCAAAAGAATAACAGAAGAAATACCAACGGTTGTCAGATGCCTCTATGACATAACGGACAAGCCGCCAGCGACTATAGAATTTGAATAGTAATTCCTGCCATATCTTTCAAAGAAGGGGCAAGGGCATCAAAAGATGTTGAGGAGACTTGATCTCCCAAATACTCTTTTTGCCAAAATATTCAGGGCCAAAAATTAATTGGGCGCAAGAGATTTTCAATCCGTTGCTCAAAGTTTATATTGCAATTTAGCGTATTATTATACCGAGGGAAAGAGTCAAGAATCAAGGCGTCCCAAATCTACGTGAGTTTCAGGATTTGCGGTACTCCAACGACGACGCTTCCATCAAGGTTACGCTATTACAACGCAGCATTGAGCACTATGCTGTCGAAAAATGTTCTGTCGAAACAACCAAAAAACACTCTTTCCCTCTTCCCCTTTTTATGAGAACTGTAATTCTTGAGCAGCATCTTCAAGAACCCAGCATTTCCCAAACAATTCCTTCGCCCTCCGAAAATATTCGGATTTTAGGCTAAGTGTTGCAGAACAAAACCAATATGAATTCTTGAGACAAAAGATATTTCTACCCTCACAGCTTATTTTCAACATTGAAGAGGACAAAAAATGCCTCTATTCAAATCGTTTAGGGCACCAAATGCAACTATATCAGTGAGCACTGATAAAGACAAGTTCACTCTCGGAGAGACGGTACAGGGCATTGTGGGAATAACTTCTCAAGAAGACATTGAAGCAAACGAAATCAGAGTTGAGCTTGCAGCTACAGAAAGAGTGAGACCCGGCGGCGGTTTTGTACGAGATCAATTGGAAAATGTGGAATCACGGATGTACAGCCAAATCACACAAAATGCGCCGCAAACGCAGCAAATGGTTTGCTCGATGTACAGAGGACAAACTCTGGCTAGCCCAAAACTCATGATTCCAAAGGGATGTGCCTCGAACTATCCTTTCAAGATTTCCATACCACAACACCTAGGACCGACCTTTCAAGGAACACGCAAAGACGGAAGATGGTTACAAAGAACCTGGACGTTGAAAGCTGTATTGGCAGTCGGTGGAAGGCCAGACGTAGATACCGCGCGAGAAATCTGCGTAGTAATCCCACCGCCTCAATCGTCTACGGCTATGTGGGGATCAAACGTTGTTGCTACAAGCGGATCGCAAGGTGTGCAGGTTACGGAAACAATTCCTGTTGTTACCCATATGCCGACGCAGGTAAATGAAGTCATAACTTCCTGCTCGCAGTGTGGAGCACCAATAAATCCCAGCCAGGAAGATCTGATTGTCACATGCAGATACTGCGGGTTTTCAGTGAAGTGCGCAGACTCTCAAGAGATAAAATGTCACAGTATGATTGAAAACAATTTCCACACACAGCAAGCAGTTGAAGCAGCTCAAAAATTCATGGACAAAGGTATCTTCAGATCAGGCGTTGCGCAAGAAGCAAACATAACCACAGCAAAACTACGATATCTTCCATTTTGGACTTTCCCCGTTGCAGCCTATACTCAATGCTCTGGCGTCACTGGCGCGGGATTGACTGGAGAAATGCAGCAANNAAGATACCGTTTGACGTTGGAAGAATCCCTGCAGAAGCAGAATTCCTGAATGCGGAGTACAAACAAGAAGAAGCCAAGATCAGGGTTAAAGCTGAGGTTGAAAACAAGGAGCGATCTGTGGCATGCGGCAAAGTCGACACTCTTCAATCCTGCAACACGAATATCACTATAGGAGATGGGGAGCTAGTTCATGCACCTGTGTGGTTCGTGCATTACACATTTAAGGCGGAAAACTACATGATCCTAGTTGACGGCTCAATAGGAAAGGTCCTAGGCGGAGGAAAACCGCTGTTCCATATATAAAAAGAGGTTAGGAAATGTCAGGAACAATAGATAGAATAAAACAGAAACAAGGAATACTGTCGAAGATCCAAGACATTTTCACGCTGGGCTATTCCACCAAGGAAGATCTTAGAGAGATCGATAAGAAACTCCGAGACATATACTACGCGGATTTCAAAGAAATGCGTCACAAATGGGAAGAAATATACCTAAAAGCGCTCGACGCAAAGCAGCAAAACGCAGAAGACTACAAGAAAGTCATTCAGATCATGGATAGGGTGGCAGAAAAGATAAACAGAGCAGATTATGGCTATGCAGGGCTCTTGGACCGCAAAGGGCATATAAGAGAAAACGAGTTGGCCAGAGTGTTTGAGTATGACAAAGCAATAGGCAGCCAGATACAAGGTATAGAACAAGCTGTTGAAGAGCTATATGGTTTTGTTGAAGCAGAGAGTTGGGATGAAACTCCGGCTAGAGTACGTGCAATAAAAAACATGTTGCTCGACTTGGAAAAGAGCTGGAATGAAAGAAAGGAAGAGTTTAGACCAATGGAGGTTTAGCAAATATGCCATTGATAGAAAAAGTCGCATGGGATTATGCAGGGCCAGAAGATATTGCGTACCGATTTCCAAAGTTGAATTTGAAGTATGGAAGTCAAGTAATAGTCAAAGAGAACCAATGGGCAGTCTTCTTTAGAGATGGAAAAGCTTACGATGTTTTTGGACCAGGAAGGCATACAATAACTAGCAACAACATACCGTTGTTAACCGCAGCCCTACAGAAGCTGAAACTGATCGGAGACATTTTCGAATGCGAAGTAATCTACGTGAGCAATAGCCAATTCCGAGGCAACTTCGGAGGAAATGCTTACTCAGCCCCAAGCGGCGACCTGAAATACCAAGCGGAACTAGGCTTCTTCGGATACACACTTTACAAAGTTGAAGAACCAAAACTCTTCGTCACAGAGTTCTTCGGCAACAGGGGAGCCAGCACTTCAAGAGATATTGAAAACTACATTCGAGGCTTCATCAATGAACGAGTGATAGACGAATTTGGAGAGCATGATATTTTTGAGCTCGTGAAGAAGGTCGACGAGACCACAGACAAGGTAGGTCTGAAGATCGGCAATGAAGCTGCAAGAATCGGATTGAAAGTCATAGATTGCGTTTTCGAAGGAGTAAAAATCCCAGAAGAGGCCCGAAGATTTGCTTCAGGCATGGGCTCTCAGGCAATGACCATGCAATACATGAAGGAAACTGCAGCCGAACTTAAGAATTCACAAGGAGGAGGAGCAGCTGCAGCCGGCTTGGGCGCGGGAATTGGTTTAACGATGCCTTA
>DUHG01000112.1 GCA_013330975.1 Candidatus Bathyarchaeota archaeon | reverse complement strand
CGGCGCTACCATCATGCCGTCCAACGTTCCGACTTCCTTCTCCTGGGATATGGCGGCAGGCAACCCTGTCATAACACTCATCATCACGGTCATAGCCATTATTCCTGGAGCAATGAAGTCAAAGTAGCTGGTATGGCCTGTAGCCACCCCTTCTGCTTGAATGTTGAATGGCTCCACAATTGCCAAGGCAGTTGTTGAATCGACGCCAGTTGAGTTCATGACATTCGCCTGAGCAAAAACAGTTCCCNNAACGTTTGAAATGTCCATCATACCTGTCTGATTATTGACTGCGTTTAAGGCAGCAAGGAAAGCTTGACTTCCTGCACCTCCATCTTGGTTGATCAATCCAACGGGCACATTGTTCAACGAATTGCCCGAGGGAAATATGAAACCCACCATGCCCATCATGAAAATTGGCATCAAAACAAGCATTACTAAGCCGAGTCTATTGCGGAAGAGTTCCATCAAGTCTTTCCAAGCGATTCGTAGACTGTTTGACAACAATGCTTTTGCAGTCATTTTCAACGCCCCCTTCCTCGAGATGAGCCGCCAAATCCCCTGCCAAAACCCCGATGCTCTGCAAGAGGGATCTTTTGATCTGCAGCCTCTCTGACCTCACGACCCGTTATGTGTAAGAACACATCCTCCAACGTTGGTTGAAGGTTTTGAATCGATACAATGTTTGCCTTTTTGGCGCGTAGAGCATCTATGATTTTGTCGAAAGCGCCTTCACCATGGGCATGAATCTTCAAGTGACTGGAGTTTTCCTGAGCAACGGTCTCCACGCATTTGAGAGCTCGCACTGTTGCCAGCAAGTCCGGTGTTAGGTTAGCGATTTCCAAGGTGAGTATAGTAGTGTTTGCGCCTGCAATAGAGTTTTTCAGGTTTGTCGACGTGTCTAGAGCGACTATTTTTCCATGGTCAATTATTCCAATGCGGTCACATAGCAAGTCTGCTTCTCCCATCATGTGGGTAGTGATAAGAATTGTCGTCTCATGCTCTTGGTTGAGTTTCCTNNGTACCCACTTGGGCATTTTTCCATTTATTCAGTTGAACAAGCTCCAATAATTCGTCAATCCTATTGTTAAGGTCTTTTCTCGACATGCCGAAAAGATTCCCAAAGAACCAAAGATTTTCTCTAGCAGTCAAACGATTGTACATTATCATTTTTTCTGAAACTATCCCGATTAGTTTTCTTACTTCTGTATCATTTTTGACAACGTCGAATCCGCCAATGGTTGCTGTACCTTTCGTAGGTCTAGTAAGAGTGGAGAGCATTCGAATGGTGGTGCTTTTTCCTGCGCCATTAGGTCCAAGCAAACCAAAGATTTCGGCCTTTTTGATGTCAAATGTGATGTTGTCAACTGCTACGAAGTCACCAAATGTTTTCGTCAGGTTCTGAACTGTGATTATGGAGGCGTTATTCATGCACCCAACCTCGAATATAAATCAGTGCAATATATCGAAACAAGATATAAATATTCTGTATGCGTTACCAAGAAATGATACCATGCAACGAGATGAAGTCGCTGCGTCCAATTGGCTAAAAGAAACGCAAAAAGGGTACATTCGGATAGCGACACTGGTCCTTCTCAGCAAGAAGTCTCGTCACGGCTACGAAATAATGAAAGAAATAAAGGAAAGAACCCGAGGTTTTTGGAAACCAACCGCAGGCGGCATATATCCGGTACTCAGAGACCTCCAGAACTCAGGATACATTCAAGGGGAATGGGATGCAAAAACTAGGAGAAGAAAAAAGATATACGTAGTTACTGAGTCGGGTACGGCAGTTCTTAACCGAGCGCTTGCAAAAGAAAACCATCTTGCTGAAACGATGAGAAGCCTGTTCGAAGAATACATGAAAGGCGTGCTACAAGTGGATGCAAAACCCGACTCGAAATTGAGCGTGCCTCGTCCACTCGCAGAGTTGCTTAATGAGACTGAAAAAGAGGAAGACACAATAAGAAGATTGGAAGATCAGTGCAAACAAATNNGAGATTTCGAACCGACCAAAATCTCGCTTGTTAAGTTTTCAAATTCCGTTTGGGTCAATCACTTTCGCGCAGTGTACAAGGTAAGCTATCTTTAGCCTATGTTCCTAAATACTAGGTTGGCATGCCAAAGACTTTTGGCCGCGCTATAATCAGTAATGATACACCATTTATGGGGGAACCCCCTCTTTGAGCTGCGCGTTTAAATTTTTGTTTGCACATCTTAGTTTGATGATGCAAGCTAGAAGACCTGGGCGACCAAGAGAATGGGTCTTGAATGAAGAGATTCTTGAAGTACATAGCTTGGCGACTAGACTCAAAACAGAACACCCTCAAGCGCACTGGTCGCAAATCGAAGACATGCTGAAAAAGCAACTCGANNGAAAGAGAACACTACTGGGAAGTCTTCGCAAGATGCGTCAACCCAGACTGCCGCTACATGAGAAGATACCTACCCGACACAACCTACAAGTGGTCAAGACCCAAATCTATACTCAAAGAACTGGCGAAAATCCCAACTTTCTACGAGATGGACGGACAACTAGTGCAAGAACCAAGAAAGTAATTGTGTACTGATTTATTGAGGACAGTTCGTCTTTTCTAGACGGCACATTTGTCGTGCATTGATTATTTTGCTCAAAACTATTGGCATTTCTCCTTTTTTCAGGTTTTGAGAAGCGGAGCTTTTAGAGGTGCAGCCATGAGCACACTCGAAATCCTCAGGCGACATGATTGCCACCTCTGTCTCTAGCAAGAACGCTCGGAAGACATCTTGCTCCAAATCGCAAAGCCCAAGTGAAACCACAATAGAGCTAGCCAAGTGGCCTCTCAACTTCTAATTAGGAAGGTTTGCTGGAGCTCTTCAACCGAAAGACCAAGGGAGAATGCAATAGAACAACAAAATTGTCGCCAACTAAACTTGATCCCACTCAGTTCTTAACCCTCCACTTTTGCTTTTCTCACTTTTCTCTCTGCTTAGATTTTATTACTAAAAAAAGGGGAAATGGATTTGTTTGAAGCTTCGCTCACGACCGTTTCTTGATCATGAGCAGCGCCAGTATGGCGCCAACTGCAGCTATGGCAATAATAATGGCAATAGTGGCGTTTGTGACGTAGGTGCCAGTCATGTCGAGTGGAGGCTCTACCGCTGGCGCCGCCGCTTGTGCTTCACCAACAACCGCATATGTGATTGCGAAGGAGCTGCCGTACGATTCGTCACCCTTGAACGTCGCTATTATCTGATGCTTGCCCGGAATAGTAGGCGTCCAAACAAAGCCGAAGCTTCCTGTGGCATCACTAGTGACTGTTCCAAGATGGACATAGTTGTTGTTAGGGTCAATAGTATCTAGAGACACGAAAACACCCGTAACTGTAACATTGTGGTAGAATCCGTCAATCGGCTTCTGCATGTGCAAGAACTCCATGTACGTAGTCATTGAGTCTTTAGAGACGCAGGCTGCGCCCGGCTGAGCAGGTGATTTGTCTAAGACCGTGCCAAGTATTACTGCGCTCGTTCCTGCTGTGATCGCTGTCTGTGGGGCTGAGACTGTTGTTTCGCTTGGTCCTTTTCCGAACACATACATATAGCCGTCGTATTTGTTGTCAAAAGTCAAGTAGCCGTCAGCGATGGCGCCTGCTGCTCCACCTCCTGACAAGTCCCATATCAGTTCACCGGTTGTAGCGTTAAGGCACCAGAGTCTCCAGCCTCTGGCTAGAGGTTCAGTTGGCGAGTGTTCACCGTTTGCATAGTAGAGCTTTCCATCTGCTATTTGTGGGGCATTGCTGAAGAAAGGCATCGAAGGATAGGTTGCGTGTTCAAATGGTGCGCAGGGTGCCATGAAATGCCAAGCTATGTTGCCAGTGTCCCAATCTATAGCGTAGATCCCGGCATATGAGAAGTCATAGATCAAGCCGCCATACGAGGCTATGGTGTAGGCGCCAAAGTCACCCCAGGGATATGATTCGCCGCCTGCTTCTCCTGGTTTCGAGCTCTGCCACAGTAGTTGCCCGGTTTGAATGTCCCAGCAGTCCCACCATCCGCCAAGCACGCGGATGGATACTTTTCCGTGATCACAGACAAGTCCACTCGGGAAGAAGATGTCGTTGATTGTGACGTTCCAGAGAAGACTGCCTGTCTTTAGGCTGGCGCCCATGACGAATTGTCCTTGCGGGGATCCTGCGCCTGCGGGAGTTATGGAGCCGTAGCTCACAGCGATCAGTTTTTCGTAGTCAACTGTTCCCAAACTGCTAAATGGGTAGGAGACATTGCTCATAATTCGGTTTGTAAAGTTGGCGTCATTTCCGGTTGTCGTCCAATTGATCAGCTGATATTTACCGCCGCCGAGGTTCTGAACGCTTAGAACAAATGGATCATTGTAGACCACTCCTGAGGTTACAGGCAGCGAGATGTTTAGCGTGACTGCGCCGCTCCATGGATTGTATTTGATTAGGCTCCTCCCAACATACATCAATGAAAAGCTACCAGTGCCCATGCCAGTCTGTTCTGCCCCTGGAACTGAGGGGTTTACTTGGTTGAAGGAAATTACTGTGGGTGGCTGAGTTATTCCTGTCTGCTCCCAATATACTTCTCCCGTTCGGATGTCATAGCACTGCCAAACGTTTGTAGTTTCTGTCACTATGGAACCGTTGACTGTCATCGTCATTGGTTTGCTGATGGTCTGGTAGCCTCTGCCCTCGAAAATTATGTTGGGCGTACCCGCATAAGCGCTTTCGCCAGGCCCAACTGAACGGTACCCAAATTGTCCGCCAGCAATTCCTGCGAATGCTCCTTGTCTTTTCCAGGCGACGTGCGCAGTATCTGGTCCTTCGACATATGGGGTAAACTTGTAGTTGCTCGCGAAAGTGTTGGTATTTGCAGGCCAGTCAGAACCGCCACCCTGCCCCGTGAATGGGTAATGACCACCAATGAGCCACCATTCCCTGTTTTCGATTGGCACTGGGCGCACCCAGTAGTCGGTTGGCAACGCCGGGGCAGGCCAGGAAGATACCAATTCTTCTTGAACAGTTATTGCTTGCTCTATGCTAGTCGAAGGCTGATAGTATGCTGATTGGAGAAATGACGGTCCGCCGAAGCCCATGCCGCCTGTCTGGTAGGAACCTATGTCTGCAAGACTGTCATAGACTCTTCCATTGTAGTAATAGCCTGCCCTGAAGTAGTTGCCTGCGAAGTCAAACTTGAACTTCCATGTACCTGCTTGTTCGGCAATATATTGGAACCATGCTGTTGAGTCTCCTTGGTACGAGTTTATTGGACCAACAACTATTCTATTGCCATCCGGCTTCGTTATGGTTACGGTGTATCCTGAAAAGAATCGGTTGTAATGCACTGGAGGCTCGAGCCATAGATTGACAAGAATTGGTTGACCCAGACCTATGGGGTTAGGGCTAATGCTGATAAACGCAGTAGTAGCGATCGTTATGTTTGGAGTAACGCCTGAGGGCACTGTTGTTGGCCACGGTTCTAGTTGCGGTGCTCCAGTTTGCACAACCTGTGCTTTTGTTGACACAAATGCGCCAAGGAAGGTAGATGAAGCCAATATCAGTAGTAATAGAGTTAGAGTAGCTGCTTTGATTGAAGATTGCATTTNNTCTAAGTAATAGCACCATCACTGCGCCTACTACAGCTATCGCAGCAATTATGGCAATTGTGCTATAAGTCGCATAGAGACCACTGTTATCTGGCGGAATTTCAACCTCTGGTGGTGCCAAAGGTGCGGGGTCGACAACGAAGTATGTTTCCGCAGATGATGGCCAGTATGATTCGGAACCGGCGAACGCAGCGATCACTTTGAAGTCACCTTCGATGTCAGGTTTCCATGACAGGGCAAACATGCCAGACGAGTCGCTCATAGCAGTTCCGATATTACGGTAATTGCCATTCGAGTCAATAACGTCGATAGTTACTGGAACGCCGACAGCATCTGCAGACGTGGACTTCTGCATATACACGTACTCCATCCATGGACCCATGCTCTCGTCAGACATTGCAGGCACACCGTTCGGAAAGCGAGCGGCCTGCTCTTTTTCTCCAGTCCCAGCGGAAATATCGGTGACCATTCCTCGGATAACCAGACTCGAACCGTAAGTAACTGCAGTCATCGGAGCATCCACAGTGATCTTGCTCGGTCCTTTACCGAGGCCATAGACTCGCATATCATACACGTTGAGGTAAGCCATTGATCCGTCAGCAACTGGAAAGCCTTGATCAGCGAAACCGCCTACTGCAGCCCAACTCAACATGGTCCACAGTTCTTCACCAGTTGTAGCATTTAGACATCGCACTCTCGAACCCTTGTAAGAGGGCGAGTTGGGGGAGTGTTCACCGCTGTAGATGTAGATTTTGCCATCAACAATGGCGCCTGGGAATACGGGGTATAGGCCCCAGGGTGTTTCCAGACCACTGTTGGTGTCGTTGTATTTCCAGAGCAATTCTCCTGTCTTTGAATCATAGCAGAACATTTCGCCTCCATAGCCGCCTGTGTACATCTTGCCATAAGCTGTGAATCCTATTTGGCTGACGCCGCCGCTCCCGATTGTTGGGTAATAGTTGAAGTCCCGTGTCTGTCCAGTTGGACCCCACATCAGATTACCTGTGTCCAGATCGTATCCTGACCATTGCCTCGTCTCTTTGTCGCTCATAAAGAATACTCGGCTCTGTTCATCAAGTGGGCCAAACTGTCGAGTGATGTTTCCTGCGGGGGCTGGGAAGTCTTTCATCCATATGAGGCTTCCTCTTGATGCTGGCTTTAGGCTTATTGTCCAGAATGTAGCGTATGAAGCAGCAGTGTCTGTTCCGATGCCTCCAAAATGCGCTTGTCCAAACACGTTTCGGATGTTTGCGCTGCCAATTAGGATGTCATCGCGTACGATGTAGCGAATTGCCGCGTCCGAGGGTAACGTGGGTATGGTAACGTTCCATGAGTACGAATCTCGCAGGGTGGAGTTTAGCACTTGTCCGACCGGTCGATAGGAGTTGCTTTGAAGTGCGTTTTCTTGCCCGTTTGTTATTACTTGGGTGATGTTCCATAGGGCGAGCCATTTGTTTGCGACGCTAAGCTGGTAGATCACTATTTCGCCGTTTGGACCACGTGCTCTTGTTCCTGAGGGGACATTCGTTATGTTGAAGAGCCAGTTTCCGTCAAGTGCATCATATGCTATCCAAGTGGAGCCAGATGTCGCCCATAAATAGCCGCTTGGTATGACTCCATGCTGATTTGGCGAGTCGAACCATTCGAGCTGAGCAAATGATGGATCGACCACGTAGTTTTGCCGCCATATTTCTTCGCCGGTTTGGATGTCCACGCAGACGTATCCGCCGCCCACACCATTATTGCCCTTAGGCAAGCCGTAGTAAAGCCTTCCATAGATGATGATTGGATTGCGGAATCTTGTCTCGTATGAAAGTCCAGTGTAGTATGTTGCTCCCCCGACTCCGGTGTCGCTTCCGCCAACTACACCTCCAAAGTTAATTGGTTTTGTCCACAAGATGTGCGGGCTATTGGGTGCAGTTCCATCAGGCTGGTAGCGTACCGATCCGAAAGAGTATGCTGCGCCGAATGGCTCAAGGAAGTTCGACGCTATGCTTGCCCATTCCGTGTTCTGGCCTTCAATAGGGCGGCTCCAGTACTCTGTCGGTAGCGGGTGACCTGGGAGATACTCTATCGGTTCGTCTTGCACCGTCAGCGTGATTGTTCTGCTGCTGGGCATGTAGTAGTCGTTTTGGTATGCGCCACTCCAAGTGTATGTCTGTCCTGGGAACTCGAATTTCAGGGTATAGGTTCCCACTTGAGTAGGTGTATACAAAGTGTACGCTGATGATGTGGTATCAGTAACGATAGGCCAGTTGACAACGTCAGTTTCTCCGTCGGGCTTTGTGATCGTAAGCTTGTAGTCGTGGAACCTAATGTCATTCAGTATAGCTGTTCCGGCTGGCATCTTGTCTAGCCACACTACAATAATTACCTCTTGACCAACGCCAACGGGGT
>DUHG01000017.1:3404-3537 GCA_013330975.1 Candidatus Bathyarchaeota archaeon | reverse complement strand
TGCAGGTGCCTCAGGAAGGATGGGAAACGCAGTCATACGCGAGGCAACTTCAAGGGGCATTGAAATCGTCGGTGCAATCGAAGCTCCCGGAAATGCCTGCTTAGGCAAGAGCCTAAATGAAATTGGCATAAGC
>DUHG01000017.1:0-3385 GCA_013330975.1 Candidatus Bathyarchaeota archaeon | reverse complement strand
CAAATGCTGAAGGCTTTTCCACAGGAATATGACTTCAGCATAAGCGAGATTCATCATACGGGCAAGAAAGATGCACCGAGCGGAACAGCCAAGAGATTGGGAGAAATAATAGCAGCCACAAGGGGCTATTCCAAAACAATATGGGGTCGCGAAGGACTAAATCCTCGTTTGCAGGGTGAACTTGAGATCTCAGCCCTCCGAGCAGGTGGAGTTCCCGGAATTCACGATTTAATAGTTGCCGGACC
Organism: Candidatus Bathyarchaeota archaeon; assembly: GCA_013330975.1. Taxonomy (GTDB): domain Archaea; phylum Thermoproteota; class Bathyarchaeia; order Bathyarchaeales; family Bathycorpusculaceae; genus UBA11855; species UBA11855 sp11852u. The sequence goes on along the minus strand of DUHG01000017.1, from coordinate 3,140 downwards.
ATACGAAATGCTCCGGATAGAACATACTGCTTTCTCAAGAAATGTCTTCGCTCAAGGAGCCGTTTATGCATCCCAATGGCTAGTTCGGCAGAGTGAGCCTAGGCTTTTCAATATGGAAGATGTTCTCGGTCTGTCTTAGCAAAAGGTGATTCGGGCTGAGCAAGAGAGTCGTCGTTAAATTCGGTGGTGCAGATCTAGCTTCAGGCGAAAAGATTCGCCAAGCGGCAGAAATGATTGTTGAATCTTCTTCCTATGAAGAGGTCGTGGTTGTTGTATCGGCGATGGGATCAGCCACTAACAGCCTAATCGAAACTGCCAGCCGATTGGGAAAAGTGGAAGACAGCGATCTTGCGGAAATTATCTCCATGGGTGAAAGGACAAGCGCCCGAGTTTTTTGTTCTGCCCTAAGAGCCTTTGGAGTCAAGGCTGAGGTTTTTGACCCAGCCAATGATAAATGGCCAATAGTCACTGATTCCAACTTCTGTGAAGCCAAGGTTGACTTGGAACAGACGCGTTTGCTTGCCCTGCGTTTCATTTCTCCAATTCTACATGAGAAAATTCCCGTTGTCTGCGGTTTCCTCGGCAGGGATTCAGCGGGACGCGTGACTACTCTTGGAAGAGGAGGAAGCGACACAACAGCTCTGCTTCTAGCCAATTGCTTGGACGCAGACGAGATTGTTTTGGTTAAAGAGACGACTGGAGTCTTGTCCGCTGATCCTAGAATTGTGCCTGATGCTAAAACNNGTCAGAGGCTCAGAATCGTTGATTTTGCGTCTGGAAACATTGCGGTAGGTGGAACGGAGATTACGGGTTCTTTAAGAATGAATTCGGCTGAGATCTTGAGTCAGACGGGTTTAATAGCCATCAGTGTTGTTTGCGAGGTCAACTCAGAGAATATAAGCAAGGTCTTTTCTGTTCTCGGACAGAGCTCGATTTTTGGAGTTAGTTCTGGGAGGCGTTCAATAACGGTCTTCACTTCTAATGGCACTGTAAGCAGTGTCGTGAAAAGTCTTCACAATGTATCTGATTTCAAGGCGGTCAGCCATAGAGAAAGAGTAGCATTGCTTCAGGCAAGCCATCCCATTTTCGTTGATTCTCCTGGTGGCGTTGCTAGGATCAGCACAGCATTATGCGAGGCTGGCATAAACATAATTGAAGTAACCACAAGCAAGGCTACCATTAACGTTTTTATTGAAGAATCTCAACTCAAAGAGGCTATGGAAGCGATAAGGAATGTCTTTGAATCGTAAAGTGGCAATTCTCGGCGCAACAGGGGCAGTTGGTCAACGTTTCATCCAGCTGCTGCAAGGACACCCATGGTTTAAGATTGAAGTGCTTGCAGCGTCTGAAAGATCTGCGGGCAAAAGATATAGTGAAGCATGTAACTGGGTTATGGAGTCTTCCCTGTCGAGAGAAATTTCAGAAATGCCGGTTGTCGGCGCTGATGTTGAGTCGGTGGAAAAGGCTGGTGATGTTGATCTAGTTTTCTCTTCTTTACCAGGTGATCTAGCTGGACCCGTGGAAACGGAATTTGCCGCTTTGTATCCGGTTTTCAGCAAGGCGAGTGCACACAGGTTGGAAAAAGATGTTCCTTTACTTATCCCTGAAGTTAACCCTGAACATTTAGCGCTTATTCCCATCCAGAAGGAGAGACGCAGACGTAAAGGGTTCATTGCCACTGATCCCAACTGTTGCACAATTCAGTTGGCTCTCTCACTCAAGCCTCTGATGAGTTTCGGGTTGAGGCAGGTTGTAGTTTCTACTATGCAGGCTTTGAGTGGCGCAGGTTATCCAGGCGTGCCGTCACTGGATATTATTGACAACGTGGTCCCTTTTATCTCAAAGGAGGAAGAGAAGATGGAATCTGAGCCTCTGAAGATTCTGGGCTCTTTCGATGGCACCGAAGTAAAGAATGCTGATTTTCAGATGAGTGCAACCTGCAACAGAGTAAATGTTAAGGATGGTCATTTGGAGTCTGTGTTTGTAAAACTAGATTGCGAACCCACTTTGGCAGAAGTAGAAGAGGCTTTCGCCAGTTTCAGAGGTGAACCTCAACGGTTGAAGCTGCCGTCTGCTCCATCTGCGCCAATCATAGTTCGAAAGGAACAAAATCGCCCTCAGCCTCGCTATGACAGGGATGAAGGAAATGGCATGAGCGTTGTAGTTGGAAGGATTCGTAGAGATCCAATTATGTCTGTGAAGTACATGTGTTTGGGGCATAACACCATCCGCGGTGGGGCAGGCGCTGGCATTCTAAGCGCTGAATTGGCGGTTGAAAAAGGGATAGCTTAAAGTTTGTCTCTCTTTAGGTCTTGAAGTGATTGAGAAATGCAGATATTTCGTGAGCCATTGGAGAATCAAAATGGGGTGCTATATTTCGATGGTGTTTCTTCGCGAGAACTAGCTGAGAAGTACGACACGCCGTTGTATGTTATCAGCGAGAAGCGTATTAGGAAAAACTACAACCGCCTTTTCAAGGCTTTGACTCAAAATTATCCTAAAGTCAGAGTCTACTACGCTATGAAGGCTAACTCCAATCTTTCTTTACTAAAAGTGCTGGCGGCTCAAGGTTCGAGTATTGACGCGGTTAGCCCTGGGGAGGTTTTTCTCGCCCTGAAAGCTGGATTCACTCCTGAACGCATTTTGTTTACTGGTACGAGCGTGCGATCTGATGAATTGGAATTTCTGGTAAACTCCGGTGTGACAATCAACGTCGATTCGTTATCTCAGCTGCGCAGACTACTCAGATTGAGTGTTCCGAGGGTATTGTCCATAAGAGTCAACCCTGAGTTGGGTGCTGGGCATCATAACCACGTTATTACGGCTGGTGAGCACTCAAAATTCGGGTTGTGGGAAACTGATGCATTGAAAGCTTTTGAAGTCGCGGAGAAAGCTGGCGTTGAGAGATTTGGAATTCAGATGCATATTGGGTCAGGCGTGCTTGGAGTAGAGCCCTTCATTCAAGCACTAGATAGACTCCTAGAAATTGCTAGTAAAGCTCACTACCGTTTTGGAGTTAATTTCGACCTTGTAGATATGGGGGGAGGCTTAGGAGTACCATATAAGCCAGATGACAGAGAGTTGGATTTGACGCTTTTTGCTGACAAGGTACTTGCCTTGTTTAAACTTAAATTGAAAGC
>DUHG01000123.1 GCA_013330975.1 Candidatus Bathyarchaeota archaeon | reverse complement strand
GTTGGTTGGTTGGTTGGATTAAAATTTAGTCCCCTAGAGAGTTCACAATACATAAACCAAAGATTACGACTTTGGCACTCACGACGGGTGAGAAAGGCTTAAGTCAAGTCACGAACTATAGTCAAGACTTGTACACTGAAAAGTGTAATAAATTAGAGGAGATCTGAAAAAACGATACTCAAGAAAACAGTGGTAACGGCTTTACTCATACTCTCGATGTTCTCGATTGCTTTAATTTCAACAGCTTCCGCAGCTGGGTCAATAACGCTATCCACAAATGCCCAGGCACCAGGAGGAACAGTCACAGTCACGGGCACAGGCTTCGACGCAACAAAACCTGTAGGAATAGGACTTGGAGCAGAGGTAAACGTCACTGGCGAAGCCCACCCCATTACCAATACCACTGGCACTGGTCCGTTTACGGCCAAAACAAATCTTCCTCCGATTAAACCAGGTTCGTTTAGCTTCCACTGTGTCGTTAGCTCAGAAACTAATGTTGTAGAATCCGATTATACCGATAATGGCGATGGAACGCTGGCCTCCTCAAGCGAGTACGCGCTTAATCCCTTTGTAAATTATGCAACAGGCGAATTTGGCCGCTCTACCACATCGGCGTGGGATACCTATACTGTAGTGTTTACCGCCGCCTATACTGGTTACCAATATAACGTCACCTCCGCTGGGGGCATAACCACGAGTCCCTCAGGCGCCTTCACAGCCACCATCACAGTCCCTGCTGGGCTGACTAACGGCAACTACAACGTTACCGCGATAGATTCTGGGGGAGCGCGAGCGGTCGCTACGCTCACCGTGGACAACACTATTCCTGAGGCGTTGCCTTTGGGAACAGTAATGCTGCTAACGACGTTAGCTGTGGCAGCGGGTTCATGGTTCTTCCGAAAACGGCCAGCAGTTGCAACTAATACGCCATAAACCTTGAAAACAAAGAAACGCCAATTCCCTTTTTTCTTTTTTTGTTTTTTGTTGAGAGAGGGTTAGTAGGAAGTAGTAGGAAAAAAGCGTCAGCTCGTTAGTTCGTCGTAGCTATTGTGTTTGGGGACCAAAATCTAATCCAACTCAAAACGGTGTCAATACACTGCAAAATCTGCAAAGGACAAATGTTATAACAAGACTGCCNNCAAGATGGTAGAAGACTTTGCTCCCAAGCTTGTCAAGAAGGAGCTGGGTGAAGAAAAAGTAGATGAGCTGCAAACAACATGGGAGAAAGGGATAGAACAGATTTCAGAAACTGCCTCAGACAAGGACAAATATGAAACTGCCTACAAAAATTTCATGTGGAAATGGGTAAGCGCAAACAACTTGATGGACACCTATCAGGGTGAACATGGCAAGAACAAATACATGGAAGCAGCGATCTCGGCGTGGAAACGGAAATACATCTATGCCTTCGCAGTGGAGTTTGTAGGAAGCCTATCTCGCAAGACTGCATTTCGAATTCTGGCAAAACGACTTGCATATCAACTGCAAGCATTCAGCCCCTTTTCGGTAACGGAACTGAAGGACAACCGGATGGTTCTGGCAGTTACACCCTGCAAAATCTTAACGGACCAAAACGGCAGCAGTTTTTGTTCTATGGCCTGCCAGAACATTATTCCATCTTGGCTAGAAGCAGAGTTTAACATTAAAATGAACCCAGATCGACATGGGGCCAACTGCAAAGTCATCTTTGAGCCTTTCAGCTCCTAACTAGCAAGAACATTAAAAAAAAAGAAAAATTAGACGTTTTCCCCCGCCAATCTAAAACGGAGGAAAACCAAAAAGCAAGAAACCCGCAACAACGTACCCCAATATGGCCCCCGAACAGAGAAGGGGTAAACCAGCCTGCGGCTTTCCCTTAATAACCAACGTCATCAGAACCAAAAACCCAACCAAACTGCCAACCAATACAGACAAAGCCATCAGCAAACCGTTATCGGCTAAATAATGGAAAGCTGAAACCGCCAGAATCCCAGGAAACACCACATCTCCCACACCCAAAAAATATGCCCCACGCTCAGTACCCTCCTTAATCTGTTCTTTCAAGCCCTTCTCCTGCTTCAGAAGGGAATATCCCTTTTTTCTAGGCACAACAAACACAACCGGCAGCTTGAGATCAATGAAAGAATCCGCCATATCAATCATATGCTTGGTTTTGTAAACCGCCAAAGCATCATACACAGCCATGGCGATCAAAAGGACAATCGCGATCGGCACAGTCAGCGATATGCCAATCAACGCAATGGCACCAACAGCCGTGAAAAGAGCAATCGCATTCGTCACATACCACTCAGGCTTCTTTATCATGGCAACAAGAAGCAAAGCCGCGCCCGCAACGGAAATGACCAACGAAACCAAAGGATCAACGAAGCCAACCAGAAGCAAATAGAAAACATAAAAACTGAGGAAGCCAGTTGAACCCAAGAAGATTATCCTAATCACTTCCTTCTTCCAGAACTTAATAATCAGCAAAATAACTACCGTGAAGACCAAAAGAACCGAAATAAAAAACACAATGTTGAACCAATTCCCCGGGTCCGGAAACGCGCCCCCTCCGGCAGCGTCAAACGGCTCAGCCACCAAAAACGCCAGCAGATCGACTAAAACAAACAACCCAGCCATAACAGAAATGGGCAGCAAATCCAAAGTCTTGAACTTGGTTTTCATCTCCTCTGAAAAAGGACATTTCCATATTTATGGCTATTCATGCACGGATTCAATTGCGTGACGCGCCACTCTTTGGCTCCTAAACGACGCATCTATAATATGGGACAATGGACTAGGAAAGTTCGGGAGAAACAGACAATTCAGACGACATCAATAAAGAAGCTTTGCTGGCTCCGCTTAACCAAGCTTTGAAGTTGAAGTAACTTCAAGCACTATCCGGGTGCAACACGTTTGCTAGTACGTCACAAGGAGCATGCTGTCAGTGTGTGTTTTGGATGGATTCAACTAGCATTTGATTTGTGACNNATTAGAATATGTGCTCTAATCATACTTTTCGTTTTGCTAGAGACCACATACAGGGCTGGGCTTTTCGGCTTTCTTGGCAGTGTGGAAAACCAGGCAATTGCTCATGATATTCTTCAGAAAATCCTCTTTTCGTTGGTAGTGTGGTTTTTCGTAGCCTTCTCCAAAAAGATAATGATACCTGCAATCATAATCACAATTTCTCCCGCAGTCTCCAAGTTTTCTAGAGACCCATATTCCAAAGGGAAAACGTTCGGGTCAACAAAGAGATATCTGACCTATCTTGTCTATCTGGTTGCTGTACTTGCGCTGATTCTCATTTGGGCCTATTCGTTCTTGGGAACTTGGATTTCGGGCATATTGGGAACTGGGCTTATTTTGACCTTAACCTTTGTTTTAGGGTTGTTTACGTCAAGCGTTCTGGGAAACGTCTTGGCTTACGCAGTTATTAGTGGATCAAGTGAGTTCAAGAGGGGTGACCGTGTTCAGATCGGTGACAGCTACGGAGACGTTGAAGAAGTAGGAATATTTTTCACGAGAATAAAAACAATAAAAGATGAGATCATAAGCGTTCCCAACCTTACAGTGATGGGAAAGGAAATCAGAAACTTCAGCGCCCTGAAAGAAGTATTGGTTTATGTTTCTGTCACTTTGGGATACGACGTTGACAAAGATCAGGCCAAGAGGATCTTGATCGAGAGCGCTGAAAGAACTGGTGGAATCATTAATTCGCCTGAGAAGAAACCATTTGTACTTCTTAGAGACTTGGGCAGCTTTGCCATAACTTATGAAATAAACGCATATACCAACCAACCAAACATGCTGGTTAGAATAAGAAGCGATCTTATTGACAACATCCTAACAGATTTCAAGAAGGCAGAAGTCGAGATTCTTTCACCTTCTCATTTTGCGATACGACAGAATCCCTTAAAAAGCAATACTGAGCACTAGCAAGTCTTCACTTTTTCCGCAGCGAATTTCTCAGCTTATACTGACTAGCTATCTTGCTCTTTCTTGAAGTGAATAATGGGTAACACTGCAATGTTAATGGCTACAGAGACAAATAAGCCAAGAATTAATTTTCAATGCACACGCACAAGCATGTGCTCTTATTCCTAAGACTTTTGGCCCTTTGAAATTCAAAGCAAAAAATAGTGAAAATTTACAGCCTACATTTTTAAGGTCTGCAAAATTTTATAACCCCTTTCAGCCGATATTCTAGCTGTCAAAATAATTACGGAAATACCTGCACAATGGTTTGGTAGAAGAGTCAGCGATATGCGAAAGAAAATAATTGTATTTTCGTTTCTCGTTTCCCTCTCAGTCTTGCTAGCTTTCGCGAATTTTGTATATCCCAATCCGTTTCTAGAAAAAGCCATCTACACTTTTGCGGCCTTGGGGATAATATATCTAATATTCGAAATTCTCCTCGAAGAGTCAGTCCTCAAGAAAATTAAAGTATCCACCACAAGGTACTCATTGAAGAAAACCCTTTCAATCTTGAGCCTTGCGAGCACCGCAGTGGCCTTGCTGGTCATTTGGATTGCTGAAACACAATATATTCTGCTCTCCTTAGGTTTGATAGGAGCCGCCATCGCTTTCGCACTGCAAGATATTTTCAAGAATTTTGCTGGCGGCGTCATGATATTTCTCAACGGAATTTACCACGTGGGTGACAGAATAGAATTCAACCAAAAGTTCGGAGACGTTATTGACGTAGGCATTCTTTATACCACGTTGCTGGAGACGAGAGAGTGGGTTTCGGGAGATCAGGTAACTGGGAGACTAACCATTGTTCCCAACGGCGGAGTCTTGACTGGAACTGTCCAGAACTATACAAGAGATTTTGACTTTATTTGGGATGAACTAACAATACCCATAACCTATGACAGCGACTGGAGAGAAGCGAACACAGTAATCCTTGAAATTGTCAAAACTGAAACCAGGGAAATCGTTGAAAAAGCCGAGAGAATAATGAATGGACTAGAAGGAAAATACTATTTCCAGAAAAGATCAATTGAGCCTTCAATTTTCTTGACATTAACTGACAATTGGATCTCCTTTGGAATAAGGTATGTTGCTGAGGTACGAACCCGAAGAGTTCTGCACGACCACATAAGCAGAAGAATTCTAATCGAAATGGAGAAATCTGACAAAATCAGGATTGCCTCATCGACAATAGACATAACAGGTTTCCCTTCGATTCATTTGACGAAAGACAAAAACGGCTAGTTACTTCGGTTGAAACGCTCATGCTGAATCTTACTAAAGATAATTTAAGTTGGGGTTGGACCAAGAGACAGCCTTTTTCTCTCTCCTTCAACTCATNNGCGAAACACATCAAGAAAAACCTCTTCTTGGCCAACTACTCTATATAGACGATATTGCACTAGAATATGATGTCGGGATTTTTCAAGAAAGAGTCAAACCTGTTCCGAAGGACCTTGCTTTTTCAAGACAGTTCTGGCAGCAAATGGAATGGGAATACTTGAACCA
>DUHG01000135.1 GCA_013330975.1 Candidatus Bathyarchaeota archaeon | reverse complement strand
TGACGGCTTCTTCAGTTTGTATCTCAGCATATGCGCTGAGATTGGACTAAAGAGATAAATCTGCTAAGCGCCATAGAGGGGTATGGGAGGGAAGTTTATGTGCATGGGAAAAGTTGTCATTCAGTGTCCCAAATGCAAAAGAACTCTCCAGGTTACTAGGCCTGACAGTAGCCACCCTTTCTGGTCATTTGACAAACCGAGAAAAGATGAAGCCGTCGAAAATGCTTTGGAGCAGACTCTTGAATGCAGGAATGAGGCTTGTGGTTCAAGGTTCTCTGTTTATTGGTACGACAANNAAAGCACCGTGACCGCCAACGGTAGATTCGTCTGAAACTTCTTCGTTTGGATAAGCTAGCCACTAATACCCCGTAGCCTGTTCCTGAAGCAACATAGCGTCTAATCTAGAATATTCAGACATTTTCTAAATCTGAAGATTGATGAAAACCTGACTACTCTATATTCCTGCAAAGAGAATAGACTGTTCAGCTGTTGCGAATCTGGGAGAAAAGACTGGTTGAGAACATTCAGTTTTTTCACACTATGCTTGGAAGTTCTTAGGCGCACAGGTATTTCCCTGTTTGTCACATATTGGTTTGTCTGGGTAACGTTGCTAATTGCTAGTCTCATTATCCTTGTCGCTTGGAATAGAAAGATTGACCCGCATAAGATACTCACTCTTCTTGTTGGATTAAACATAATTTTAGACATTTTGGCAATAGCAATTTGGGCAATATTTCCAGGAACTCAATGGAGTATCTATCGCTTGGGGTTCTCAATCGTGGGCACAGAAGCCGCCTTAGCTGCAGTCTTGTTTACATTAACGCTCTTTGGAATATTCAAAAGGAGAAAATGGGGACCATTTCTTGCAATTGCGATCACAGTGGCTCAGAGAGTCTTTGGTACTTACGTGTTTTTCCCCAGCCCCGCAATCGTTGTCACGCTAATCTGGAGTTCACTGATAGTTTATTTTGCCGCCAATGACTTGAATAACTCCAAGCTATTACCCGTGATTGTCCCTTCTTGACATAGAAAACGGGTTGATAAGACGGCGCGTATTCTAAGACGATCGTGCTGGTTTGTGCCCTTTCTATCTGCAAACATATTAGTTATGCAAATGACTCTCCGAAAGTGAAAATAGTTGCAAAATGCGTTCTATTCTGGTAAAAGAATCACAATGAATGGTTGCACCATTGGGCTTCGAGGTCATTATTCGGACAAACGGGACGAATCACGCAACAATGCGATGCCCAGGATTAGAAGGGTTATGAGCCAAAAGTCAGTCAAAGGTATGAACGACAAGTAAATCGGAATCCAAACTGAAACTAGAGCGTAAATGGCAAAGTAAGCTCCAACCAGTAACAAGGCAGTTGTCACTAACCGTGTGTTTAATTTCTTTTCGGGCCAATAACTTATGGAGGTAATTGTGGCAACCATTGCAGCGACTAGGAGAGTCAGAAGTGAGTTAACAGATCCGATAGCTTCAATAAAGCCTGTTTGTTGGGGTCCTGAAGAGGAAAGAGCATACAACCAAAATAATCCATGTTTGATCCACAAAACTAGTACATACAATGGGGCAGAGATAACTGCCCACTTGAGAATTGGCGGGCGATCTTGAGGTTTTCTTAACTTGTGGCTCAGAATGAACAAAGGAGGAAACAGCAGTGCAGCTTGAAGCAGACATGAGACTCCAGCATAGAAGTTCAGAAACGCACTATATGATATGACTGAACCGACAATGTGGTTTATTGCAGCCGGAAGTAGGAGAAGAAAGTAAAGCGCTTCAAACAAGAGTAACTTGCTAAGTCTCTCAATATACCTTGCGTCGTTTTTGATTAGAAGAAGAGCACAGTTCACAGCAAATATGGCGCCTATCAAGCGCAGATAGCTGCCAACTGAGCCTGCGATTTCTTGAATTATGAAAAGTGCCAGTTGCAAGCTTGGTCGGGAGCTTTCTATCAAGTTAGGTAACTGATTTATTACTAATGGGAAATGAAAGACGAAGATTGTTGTAGTGATTGCCTGATATACGTTGTACAGCAAAAACGAGGCAGCTACAATCAACAGCGCTTTCTTCGTGAGGGTTTTTTTATCAAAATCCATAACCTATTCGGCTTCTCCAAAATCTAGAGCTGGCATTGATCATAGTTTTTTCCAGAAAATAAACCTTTTTGGCTCACAACAAAATGCTAGAAATGATTGTCTCCATGAAGGCTTGGTATTCAGCTATGGCGCTGGGGATGGGAATTGAATCCATTTACAGATTTTCATGGCGGCTGTGAAGCTAGCCCAGGCAATCGTGCCCAATAGACCTGTGTCGCCTGGAAAATATTTTCTGAAGTTGAGAACATCTTCCCCATCTATTTGATTAGGCGACAACGCCGCAAGCAGTGACAATCTAATAGCACTTTCTTGCGCTTCATCCAGTTGACCGATTTCATCTTCAATCCAGTTTCTTGTATTTGCTGCTTCTCCGGTCCATCTGTCGATAATTCTGAAGACGTGCTTGCGCGCTTCATAAGAGAGAGCAATTTCTTCAATATCTTGAATTGCCCCTACAAAACGGGCAAAACCCCCTGCAACCGTGGGATTGATTTCCATCCATTTCAGATATTCCGGAAGGTCTGCAGGAGGCAGAAGATCAAGCGATTCTCCTGGAGTTTTCAGTCGACGAACTGATCTTCGAAACATCAGCCCCGCAACCCGTTTCAGCGGATCCTTAAGCCACGGTCTGCTTGAAGGCAGGGGAGTATCGCCCAAAAATATGGTTGCTACTCGGTTAATGTAGTGATAGAATACTGCTGTTCCGATGATCTCTGGGGCCTCTCTTTGCGAAAAAGGGGGTGAACTGAGGATTCTGCATCCTGGAGAAAGGGTGGCAAGCGCCCATTCGGCAATGGCTTTGATCGCGGGATCAGGAATTTTCTCATAATGAGCTTTGCCTATCGCATCTGCAATCGGACGGTCACCGGTCGAGTTCAGCATAATTGTATGTGCATCCGCGCAGAATGAACACTGGTTCAGCATTGAGACAGCAGCTGCGACAACCTCTTTCACTGTCCTAGGGACTGCTCCAACGAGTTCCGTTTCACGGCAGGCTATCCAAGATCCCGCCAAGAGCTTTGGCAAAGGAGAATGCAATCTGAAAGGTTCAACAATCCTCCCAAAGTCCCTATTGATTTGAGCATATACTTCTGCTACAAGACCTTGGGCTGCNNGGGTTTGACAAGTTGATTACTGCCAAATCTATTGCTTGGGAATATCTGTGGCTTCTTGGAACTCTTCCGGAGACATTATAGGCGTTCTTGCTAGTCTCTGGCGAAAAGCGTCGCGTGCACATGGTTCGCTCATATGGGCACGGTAGACCGAAATAAGCAGTGACAACGCCATTGGCATTGATATTGGTTTTTTCGCAATGGCTGATAGTTCTTCTGATATCTTGNNTTCTGCTACAAGACCTTGGGCTGCGGCAGGATCTATCGGATGGATATATTTTATCATCGTACTCTCTTCATTTTTGACACAAATTGTCAAGGTTGGGGCAAGTGCGCTAAGTCTTACACCAAGACTGACANNTTCTACCGTTTTCATAACAGCTACCCTCGCATATTCTTTAATGTCTTTGAAATTTAAGGTATTCATATCGACAAGTTCTGTTGTGGAGCCTTGTTGTTTTGGGTGGAATTAAGAGAAACCGCTTTGAGCTCAGTCCATTGATAGGCTACGAAGCCGACGCCGAATCTAAGCCATAGCGTTATGATTCTGCTCAAGATCGTTGAAGTTGCCGCAATCTCAGCAGGAACTCCCAGAGCGGCA
>DUHG01000136.1 GCA_013330975.1 Candidatus Bathyarchaeota archaeon | reverse complement strand
CAACACCCCAGCTCAAACTGATTCCTCACTTGAATTTGAAACGACGCTAGTTGACGTTACGCTTAGAGAGTGAGAAACGGTTGATTTAAGTCTCACGCCGCGACAAACCATTTCGCGTCAGCAAATCGTTTGATCGAATTTATTAGGCAGTTTACCCTATATGGGCGTTAACATTCCATGCTCAAGGAGAGATGGCATGGGATGTTACATCGCAACACAATAGAAACAAGGAGTAAAGAAAAAAATGGCACAATCTGACGTCATCTTCGTTGGAAACAAACCACCCATGAGCTATGTGCTCGCTATCATAACAGCTTTCTCAGGAGGCAACACAACAGGAGTTACGCTGAAAGCTAGGGGTCAGTCGATAACAACTGCAGTCGACGTAGCGGAAATCGCTCGAAACCGCTTCATTAAAGACTTGAAAGTCAAACAGATCGGCATAGGAACACAAGAGATGCCCCCGAGAGAAGGCGAAAACAGGTCAAGAATGGTTTCAACGATAGAGATAACCCTGTCAAAAGAGTAAAAAAACAACGCCTAATGCACCGAGAGCACTGGAATCAGCTCTCCACGTATTTGTTTCGCTTACCCAGCGAAGCGTTTATTTCCAACTTTTATAACGAGTTTCGCTTTTTTGGAACATTTTAAATTCGCGCACAGCTATAATCTATTGCCAAGCTGGTTGGGAAAAACAGGAACAATCTACATCTCAGCGGGGGGAAAGAAATTATGCTTAGGCAATTGAGGTTCGCCTTGATACCAGCCGCTATAGTGCTTATTTTGCTTGTTCAAACAACTGAAGCCTGTTATAGCCCCCACATATCGGGCAACATTAGCAGAACGGATCTTTACGTGAACGAGTCAGTAACGATTATGGGGCGAATCTGTCCCCCCGCAGACAATGTCAGTGTAAGAGTAACTTTCACGAGACCTGACTATACGTGGATAGACCGTTACGTCTTGACAGATAACAAGACAGGCGAATTCTCGCTCAGTCAAAGCCTCGATATGGCAGGGTACTGGAACATTTTCCCCATTTACGGTCACATGTGCGACCGCCTATACGCTAACGTCACTGACCCGACGGCTGATCCAGACGCTGAACCCATAGCTAGACCAAATTTGCCTTCAAACAGAATCAACTATTCTGTCCTTACTGCAACGGTGGCTATCGTTGGCATAAGTATAGTTGCGCTGGCGACAGGATCAAGGAAGAAAACTAGAAACATCAGCTCTTTGAGGCTCTTTGTGCAGATCATCTTTGTTTTCATTCTCTTTGTGGGCATTTTCATAGACCATCAAAACATGCCTTGGCCTGCTGAGCAGATTGCTCCACATGAGGTCTTAGTAGCGACAAATGCCTTTGGCGTAGATATGCCGGACGGGCTTCCTGTTCCAACTTTTGGCTGCTATTATCCGTGTGGGAGGACTGTAACTTGTGCATTGTGGCAGATCCAAGCGTATATCTATCCCTTTTGGGAAGCGGGTCGAGGTTGGGGCGTAAACTACGATTCGAGCGGCATAGCCAGGCTTGCAGTGGTATTTGGCGGTGTGATTCTATCTTCCATTATTCTGGGCAGATTTTGGTGCGGCTGGGTATGTCCCTTCGGCCTTTTCATGGACCTTGTAACCCGGCTTCGGAAAGCATTCAATATAAGATACAGGACTGTTTCGGACAACACCAACGTAAAGCTCCATCAGTTGAGTTACATAATAATGGCTATTATCATAATCGTGAGCGTTATTTTCGCCTCGCAGGCGTTGGCAGGTTCCCAGCTGGTCCCTGGCACCGAGGACGGAGGTTTTGTATACACCTATTTCGCCACCCCTTTCTGCCAGGTTTGCCCTATGAAGCCTCTCTGCGTACTTTCGGAAGGAGCGGTTGGAATAATCAGATTTGAATGGATCGTGGGCCCAACCACGGGTGAGTTCTATCAGCTGGGATGGTATCTGACCTCCATCAACTTGATCGGGTTAGGTTTAGTTATTGTTACAGGTTTCTTCTTCAGGCGTTCTTGGTGCAGAATCTGTCCTCTAGGAGGGTTGATTGCTGTGTTTAACAGGTTTCCACCCTTCAAATGGATCTCGGGGGTTCGCTTGGAAAAAGTGGAAGAGAAATGCACAAAATGTGGCATCTGCAAGCGTGTCTGCCCAACGCAAGTCAAGGAGGTTTACGATTTCAAGGGTGGAGATGTGACAACAGCTAACTGCCTTCTTTGTCTTCGGTGTGTGGAGATGTGCCCTGAAGAAGGCTGTTTGAGCTTCAAGGTGGCAGGAAAAACCGCTTTCAAGTCACGCAACTGGCTGGAAGAGAAATCAGTTTGGAGTAGTAATGATGAAGGAAAGAAAACTAATCAGTAGGAAAAACGCCATAGTCGTGCTTGCAGCCGCTCTGTTGATGACCGCTTTCTTGGTCGATGCTGCAGGAACAGAAACCGTCAGACCACGAATCATTATTCAGTCAGACGGCACAATCTCCCCAGATACGGCGCCCATCCAGCGTAGCGGTGACACATATACTTTAACTGGGAACGTTTTCGCAGAAATCTCCGTGCAGAGAAGCAACATTACTATCGATGGTGCAGGGTACACTCTGCAGGGAACCTATAATGGAACAAACGAATCCGCTTTCATCATAGGTGAAGGACCCGATCAGGTCTCCGATGACGTAAAGGTTCCATACTCGATAGGCATTGATTTGGCGTTTCCTCAAGTTACAGGTTTAACTGTGAAGAACTTGAACATAAAGAACTACAGCATAGGCATGTACATCTGGACTGAAAACAACAAAATTGCTGGGAATGCCATAACGGATACAATAGTGGGAATTCTGTTGTCTGGCTCAAACAACTCAATAACTCGCAACTACATTGCGAGAAACAAGCAAGGCATCTTCTTTGGATGGAATGAACCAGGCGAGATTCCTTCAACAATAGAGATAAGTCACAACTGGTTCGACGGCAATCAGCAGCATCTGAGCGGTTGCCTTTGTGAAGACTACAACTTTACTGAGCTGCCGCATACATGGGACGATGGCAAAGAGGGTAACTACTGGGCAGACTACAATGGAACCGACATCGACGGCGATGGGATCGGAGATATTCCTTACATTATTGATGCCTTGAACCAGGATCGTTATCCGTTGATGGAAAGCCCTGTTAATCCGCCAACGG
>DUHG01000141.1 GCA_013330975.1 Candidatus Bathyarchaeota archaeon | reverse complement strand
GTCAGTTACTTCCCCAGTAATTACCGCAGCTTGGATTGCAGCACCCACAGCTACACATTCCATAGGGTCAAGTCCCCGTTCAGCAGGTTTTCCCATGATCTGCTCCACAAATTTCTGCACTAGTGGCATCCGCGTCATGCCGCCAATTAGGATTATCTTGTCGATTCCTGAAGGGGTTAGCTTCGCATCTTCTAATGATTTGACAATTGTTCGTTCGGTTTTCTGAACAATCGGTTGGGCAAGAGATTCCAGTTTGGCGCGCGTAAGTGTCATGTGCAGATGTTTGGGTCCTGTTGCATCCGCCGTTATGAAAGGAAGGTCAATATCGGTGCTCATGAGCGTGGTTAACTCGATTTTTGCCTTCTCTGCTGCTTCTTTCAATCTTGTTGTAGCCTTTTTGTCGTTAGCCAGGTCCGCTCCTGTTTGCCTCTTGTATTCATCAATTACGTATTCCATGATTGCTTTGTCAACGTCTGTTCCGCCCATTTGGGTGTCGCCGCTCGTGGAGAGCACTTGAAAGACTCCTTTGCCGAAGTCCATAATCGTAACGTCGTGGGTACCGCCACCGAAGCTGAACACCAAAATTTTCATTTCCTTCTCCAGTTTATCAACGCCGTAGGCTAAGCAGGCTGCTGTTGGCTCGTTTATTATTCTCATTACTTCGAAACCAGCGATTTCGCCTGCATCCTTTGTGGCCTGTCTTTGGTTATCGTCAAAGTGTGCTGGAACGGTTATAACGGCTTTGCGCATAGCTCCGCCCAAGTACGTCTCAGCATCCTTCTTGATTTTCTGCAAGATGAAGGCGGATATCTGCTGAGGTGTGTATTCCTTGCCGTAGACATTTACTTTTTGGGTTGTGCCCATCTTTCTTTTTATTTCAAAAATAGTTCC
Source organism: Candidatus Bathyarchaeota archaeon (assembly GCA_013330975.1). Lineage (GTDB taxonomy): Archaea > Thermoproteota > Bathyarchaeia > Bathyarchaeales > Bathycorpusculaceae > UBA11855 > UBA11855 sp11852u. The sequence goes on along the minus strand of DUHG01000141.1, from coordinate 6,811 downwards.
TTCCGAGTTTGCCGTTGCCTGACGTTTCGCTGATTCTCCAATTAGAAGTTGTCCGTCTTTTGTGAAGGCAACTACCGAGGGAAACATCTTCCCAGCCATTGTTGGTCCTTCCGCGCTGGGGATTACGGTGGCGTGTCCACCTTCGAATATGGCCGCAGCGGAGTTTGTTGTTCCAAGATCTATTCCTAATACTTTCTCTGTGGTTCTTGTGCTCATTTTGTTTCTTCTCCTATTACTTTCTCAGATTGAGAGTTTGAATTTGAAGGAGGGACTTCGACTTTAACTATGCTTGGTCTAATTACCTTTTCCTTCATCATGTAGCCTTTTCTGACCTCTTCGTCAACTGTGCAGCTTTTTGCGCCTTCTCGCTCGACTGACTCGATTGCGTTTTGTCTCGTTGGATCAAAGGCCTTTCCCTCACATTCAATAGGCGTTACGCCTTCTTGCTCAAGAACTTTTCTGAGTCTCTTCAATGTCATTTCAACGCCTATTAGAAGGGGTTGGTCTTTGCAGCCTGATGTTCTGCCTATTCTTGTTGCCATCTCTAACTCGTCCACAACTTCGAGCAATTGCAGTACTATTCGCTCAGTCGCATAGTTCTTAGTCTCGGCAACCTGTCGTTCACAACGTTTTTTCAAGTTGTCAAAGTCAGCTTGCAGGTACTTCAACCTGACAAGGTACTCTTCAGAACGCTTTTTTTCAGCATCAAGTTTTAGCTCGATGTCGGATGTTTGTTCTTTCTTTTCTGAGGTCATTGAGGATCCTGTTATTTTTGTCTTAGAGACTTGTGCACATCAAATTATATGTTTCGTCTGTTGAAATCACGAATTTATGTTAGCATTGCCATTCAACTGCCTGTCCTCGTTATTCAAACATGCAAGAACAAAGGGTGAATTTCTTCCTTCAAGAATATTTTTATCTTTCATCGAAAAAACTATTGTAGGATGATTGAAAATGGATTTTAAAGGCAGTCAAACCGAGAAAAATCTCTTAGCAGCTTTTGCTGGTGAATCCCAAGCTCGCAATCGCTACACGTTTTTCGCCAGCAAGGCAAGAAAAGAAGGTTATGAACAAATAGGAGCAATCTTCGAGGAAACTAGTGATAACGAGAAAGAACATGCCAAACTCTTCTTTAACCATCTCCAAGGCGGAATTGTTGAGATAACCGCGGCCTACCCAGCTGGCTCGATCGCGTCCACAGCTGAAAACCTCAAAGCTGCCGCAGAAGGAGAAAAGTTGGAATGGGGAACACTTTACCCCAACTTTGCAGAAATAGCCGAAACAGAAGGGTTCCCTGAGGTGGCGGCAACCTTTCGAGGGATAGCAAAAGTAGAAGCCTATCACGAGCGGAGATATGCCAAACTTCTAGACAATGTAAGCAAAGGAAAGATCTTCAAAAAAGACAGCCCACTAAAATGGAAGTGCAGAAACTGCGGCTTTGTCTTGGAATCAGGTGAAGCTCCTGAGAAATGTCCTGTCTGCGCCCATCCAAGAAGCTACTTCGAGGTTTGGACAGAAAACTACTGATTCTTATTTTTCCTTTTTTCCTATTGCATTTTCCCACAATTTTTCTTCTTCGCTTTGTTTAAATTGGAGCGAGCCACTTCGCTAAAACATGCCAAAGGGGTAACACCTGGACAATCTGATGGTGGACGGGCCGGGATTTGAACCCGGGGCCTCCACGATGCCAACGTGGCGATCATACCAGGCTGATCTACCCGCCCATAGGCAATCCTGCTGAAGACTTACCGCAAACAATAACCTATAAGGATTTCTTATACTGCGCGAAAAGCACTCTTTGTTTGCTAATTTTCTAAGTTGTGCAACAGTAAAGCTTGGGAAGACTAGTCGTATTTCTTGATTCGTATCATTTTCCTGTAGCTGCGGAGGTCTTCTGAAACGCATTTGAGCATGCGCAATTCCTCCATTGTTTTTTCGAATTTCGCAATTTCTTCGTGGACTCGGCGGAGTGATCTTTCCTTGCTCATGCTTTCTTGCACATCTTGGAAGTGTGTGTTGGAGGGGTTTCATCGTTTGTTGGTTGTACCAACGTGCCAATCCGTCATCGAGGAGAAAGGAGAAGGCTTCGAAAACGGAAAAATTTTGTTGGCGCGCTTGGTGTGACCTTCAACCTCATCAACCCTCCAACTACATCGTAAGACTTACGATATTATAATCTTATAAACGTTGTGAATTACAGCTAAAACAAACGAAGAAAAAGAACTAACTTATCGCCAAGACGCCTTCAAGCATCTTCTTTTCAGAGACATCCAACTGTTTCGACAGCCAAACCTTCAAAAGCAAAGGCAATTTCGGAATATCCCCACTGTATGTTATGATCTGATTGCCCTTTAACGCGTCAGTCTGAAAAATATGCTCCGCTTCTTTTGCCATGTAAGAAACAGTATCAGCCTTGAGAGCGAGCCCGATGAAATCCTCCCACTGCTTGCACCTCAAAAGAACAGGCGCTCCGGGGGCAACAATTGCCGGCGCAACTTCGCTTTTTGCCTCAGTCTTGACCGGAACAATATTGTCGTTGCGGGAAGTCGAAAGGTAGCAGACAAGGCTGGAAATTTCATTCTGCAGACCCGTAATCCGCTCTTCTACTTTTTCGACTTTGGTGCTGAGTTCTCCTGTTACTCCTAGCTGTTCCGTTACGGTGCCAAGTTCACTAATCAACTTGTCCAAATCTTTTTCATGCTCTTTCAAAACGTTGACTATGAAATCTAGAGCTTCAAGTGCTTCGTCTTTTGAGGGTGATTTCTTTGACATCTTAATCCCGACGCGTACAGCTATTTCAATGCGGTGTAGCTTAGATAAATGTAGCGAATCCCAAAAACGAATCTAAACGACGATGCCATCGTACGTATTCACAATATGCACAACATCAATACGAGTCAATTTGTAGAGTTCCAAATAAATAGTAATGGAGTACCAAAAGAGTACGGTGCATTCTTAGCGTGGTTTCCAAACGCAATTTATTGCACGAGATGTGCAAGCCGAGACACATGGGGCATTACCACTCTCGGGCTTGCATGATGAGCAGGTGTATTTTATCTTCTTGCGATGCTGTTCTGTAACTGCAACTACTGCCTTGTCTTCAAGATCAATAAGTAGCATAGTCATTTCCAAAGCATTTTGGGGGCATTCCGTGATGCATTTTCCGCAACTGGTGCATTTCTCTGCGTCAATCACAACGTAGAATTCGCCAGAGCCATCTGAATAGCCGTAATGGGTAATAATGTACTATCACCTAGCCTTTCTGCGCTTTTTCGTAGAGCGCTTTAGCTAGCAGCGCGGCTCCTATTGCTCCTGCCACCATCGGGTCCAAACCGTCCTCTCGCCAATTGGGAGTTGGCAGAGTCTTAACACCAAGAATGTTCTCTATCCTTGTTGCTATCCCTATGTTCTTGGACTGCCCTCCTGTTATTACGAGTTCTTTCTCTAGACCAACCCTGTTGATTAGATTAGCCATCCTAACTGCCATCGCACGAGTATACGCTGCAAGCACCTTCTCTTTGGACCATCCTTTTCGCAGCAAGCCCATGGCCTCGGTCTTGGCAAATGCCACACAAGTGCAGCTGACTGGTTCTGGTTCTGTATCTATATCCAATGATACTTTGCCTATTTCCTCAATTGGAATCTTCAATAGATCTGCAAAAACTTCCATGCCTCGNNAACCGTTCGCACACTAGGGCCCCAAATATAATTTGCTCCTTTTGCGTGGCAAGCAATCTCAGTTATTGCTTTGTTTGCCATAGGCACGTTTACTCTGCCGTAGCCCGTTCCCACAATATATTTCAGATCAGTCACGCTGAGTCCAGTGCCTTCCATAGCCCAATTGAGCGCTTTGGTGGCACTTTCTGGACTGTTTGACCCTGTTCGCATTATCCCCCAAGAATAAATCTCTCCGTCAATCATTATTGCAGCTTTCGAACCGACTGAGCCAACATCAACGCCTGCGGTGATCAAGTCTTTGTTTTTCCACTGTTTGTCTGAAAGAACCCTGTGGTATTCCTGCCAACGCCAATATTCAACGTCTTCTTTCATTACTCTGGACCTACCTAGCGCGGCTGGCAGCGACTAATGCGGCTCCCAGTGCGCCAGCGAACTCTGGAAACTCTGGTATCAAAACGTCAATCCCAATCTTTCTTTTAAGTGATGCGACAAAACCAACATCTTTGGCGGCGCCCCCGACCAAGACAACGTCTGGAGTTAAGCCCAGCCTAAACAACATTGATGAGACGCGATCAGCCATGGCATCAAAAACTGCTCTTGCAATCTCTGGTTTTGACTCCTGCCTGTGTATCAACGTCACGACGTCAGATTCCCCGAAGATTACACAAGAAGCATTTATCGGGCTTGCCCGCTCAGCTTTGAGCGAAAGCGGGCCCATCTCCTCAAGTTTAACCTCCAATGCTCTGGCCATAGCTTCTATGAAAGCCCCTGCGCCAGCTGCACATCGTTCGTTGACAACAAAGTCAATCATGATTCCGTTGTCATCACACTTTACAGCGCGGGCTTCCTCTGCTCCCACATCAATGATGGTTCTCCCTGTGGGGAAGAGATAAACTCCAGCTTTTGCGTCTGCTCCCATCATGCTTACCGTGCTATCGGAAAGCAACGCCATTTCCATACCTGAACCTGTGGCCGTAACATGATCCAAATCGGATTTTGTCAGTTTCGCTTTTGTCAATGCTTCCTCAAGGGTTTCCTCTGCAGCTCTAGATGGTTCAAATCCTGAGAAGGCTTTGCTGTGAGCCAGCACTTTTCCATCTTTCAGGATAACTGTTTTCACGCTCTGCGTTCCCATGTCTATTCCTGCTGTTATCATTTCAGTTACCTCTTAAAGGTCCACTCGCGCAGTTAACATTTCTAGGAAGGCTTCAACTCTTGTCTTCATTTGACCAACATCTTCTCGAGTATATTCCGTATCCAGGTAATATACAGGAACCTTGAGGCTGTCAAGAACCTTTTTCACTCTGGAGTATTCCATTGCGTAAAGCATGCAGCCTCGAACAACGTAATATATAACGCCATCTACCTTCCAGTCCTTTACTTTGTTCAGCAGCCAGTTGATCCGATCCTCATTTCCATCGCTGGAAGTGAAGCAGGGACATGTCGAAGCCATGAGATATCTTTCTGATATTGCATGGAGCATATCGTCCATCGACCACTCATCGATTCCAACTGGGTCATTGAGGAGTCTGTCGCTTGAGCAAAGTTCGTCAGCAACAAGCACCCCTTGAGGAGATGCTTCCTCAACGAGTGACGGAAGTTTCCAGTTGTCCGGCCAAATCATCGGCGTGCCTGTGACCATTACTCTTGGAGTATCAGGGGGGCAAGCCCAAATTTTGTCTTGAGCTCTTTTTTCAAGTTCGACGCATAGGGCTTCCGCCTTCTCGATCCATCTTTTTGTGTCGTCCCACATGAATGTTTGATTGACCAGCATTGCGTCCCTGCCCATTATGACTGGTGGGCCTTTTCTCAGTTCCTGTAACCTTCGAAAAGTTCTCGTGGCTCTGTGGACAAGTTCAATTGACGCTTTCAGCTTTTTCCTAGAAATTTTGTTTCCGGTGAGTTTCTCGATATATTGTTTTGCTGCTTTGATTTCGTCATTCCAGAAACGCAAAGATTGCGCAGAATCTTTCACACGAGGAATGGGCATGGTGAAAATAGGTTTGAAATCGCTCAAGATTTCGCTTTCCTTTGTCATTCCGTCACAAGTGAGAATGCTGATTAGAGCGTCGCTTAATTCGAGGTATGGAGACAACCCAATCATTTTTGCTCCAATTGTCGATCGAACCATTGGGCAAACCTCTACTGGCACGACTCTGTCTCCAATCTTTGAGGTATCGTACCACCCCGAGTTGACTCGAACTGGAATGGCGTCGGCGGCTAGAATCAGCTCTATCGGCGCAAAGTTGCAGAAATATCCAATGACTTTTTTTCCGCTCTGCTTTGCTGCTTGTATTTCTTCTTCTCTTTGACCAAACAGATCTGCGATTTCGTCAAAATAATTCATGGCTTCGGGTCGGTTGCCTGAGGTTTTTTTCATTCTTTCAATGTTATCAGCTATGATTCTCTTCGAAGCCGACTGAATCGAGTTTCGCAGTTCGTCGATTTCTTTCTGAGGCATTTGAGGCGCAAACTTCTTTTTCTCACTTTGGTTTTTCATTCATATTCCTCAATCGCTTTTTGATGGTTCCAACCAGTTACGAGATTTGAACAGCGTCTTTCTACCTATTTTCAAGTTTAGACAACTCTGCTCCGGGCACATTTCAACGCACCTCAGGCATAGAGTGCACATGGAGGTGGCGATCTTTCCACCTTTTTGGTCGTAGATCTCTGTCACCTGGACCGGGCAGACTCTCTTGCAAATTCCGCATTTAGTGCATTTTTCCTCATCCTTATTAATATGCAGTACTGGTGTCCACTTGAATCCTTTGAGATGGTTAACTATTGCTAGTGATGATCCTGTGGGGCAGAATCGGCACCACATCCGTCTAAAGATAAGTGCTCCAAGAACTGTTAGAGTAACAAAGAGGAGCGAAAGTATTGTAGCGTAGTCGCCGGCATAGTTTGTGATTTCTTGGAGATATGGGTAACTGAAGTTGATATTACCCACCACAAGCTGCCCTTTCCATGGTACGATTAGTGGCACAAGGGGGGCTAACGTAACGTGAAGAGGTTTGAACGGTCCGGCAAAAAATAGTGCCTGAGGATATAGTGCTGGGTCAATAGAAGTTAGCATGAACGGGAGCAGAAGGAAGAACGCCAACAGAAGATACCTGAGTCTATGCAGTGCCAC